>JAPLZN010000064.1 GCA_026395035.1 Candidatus Vogelbacteria bacterium
TCTTGGCGTAGCTCGTCCGATTTCGAGTAGTTTTTGGCTCGGCGCGCGTCCTCTCGTTCAAGGGCCAGCTGTTTGACGGTTTCCGGAATAACGATCTCTTTTTTACTCTGAGCTTTCAGATCGAGACCTAGTACGCGATCAAAATCGAGAATCGTCGCCAGCTTATCGGCGGGGGAAACAGAATCATCCTTCAATAAGTCCCAGATTACGGCGATGGCTTGTGGTGAATTTAAGTCATCACTAATTGCTTCGCTGAATTTATCCCGCCAAGCGCTATCGGGAGTTCCGCTTTCCCCGCCCAAATTTCTTAATTCGGAAATTTGTCCGAGCAACCGGTCGTAGGCGGTCTGCGCCCCGTTTAAAGTTTCCCAGGTGAAATTCAGCGTCTTGTGATAACTGCCGGTCAAAAGCCAGTAACGATAGGCGAGGGGAGAATAGCCTTTCTCTTCGAGGTCGGCGATGCGGTAAATATTGCCTAGCGACTTGGACATTTTTTCGCCTTCGATGATCAAAAAGGCGACATGCAACCAGTAGTTCGCGTAGGGCTCGCCGGTGGCGCATTCGGACTGGGCGCGTTCGTTGGTGTGATGAACGGGAATATGATCAATCCCGCCAGTGTGGATATCAAAATGGTGACCCAGGTATTTCATGCTCATGGCTGAGCATTCAATATGCCAGCCCGGAAAACCCTTACCCCAGGGCGATTCCCATTCTTGCTGGCGCAATTCTCCCTTGGGTGAGAATTTCCAAAGCGCGAAATCGGTCGGATTTCTTTTTTCGTGATTAACTTCCACTCGCGCTCCCTCGCGCTGACCGGCCAGGTCGAGCTTGGCCAGTTCGGCGTATTTCGGATATTTCGCGGTATCAAAATAGATACCATCTGAGGTGCGATAAGTGAAGCCTTTTTCTTCCAAGGTTTTGATCAGTTCGATTTGCTCCTTAATGTGTTCTGTCGCGCGGGGGAAAATCGTACCGTCCGAGCGGATATTCAGGTTAGCCAAATTGTGACGGAAATCGGCCAGATAAAAGTCGGCGATCTCCTTAGCCGATTTGCCTTCGATGCGAGCCTCTTTTTCCATTTTGTCTTCGCCTTCGTCTGTGTCGCTGACCAGGTGTCCGACATCAGTAATGTTTATCACCTGGGTTACGGTCTGGCCTTCGTATTCAAACAGCCGTCGAATCAGATCAGAAATCACATAGGGACGCATATTGCCAATGTGTGGATAGAGGTAAACCGTCGGCCCGCAAGAATAAAGACCAACCTGATCTTTATTTATCGGGACAAAAAGTTCTTTTTGACGACTTAGCGTGTTGTAGAGAGATATGTTCATAATTTCAGATTTCAAATGTCAAAAGTCAAATGAAATTTTTCGAGTATTTCATTTTTAATTTGACATTTGAAATTTTTAATTGCGCGGAGCGCTTACAGCCAGCGACGGTATTTAAAGTATCCTAGCATCAAAAGAACCAAAGCCAAAATGAGGCCGGAAATGATCCAAAAACCGTATTTCATATTGACCAGCGGTGTACCATGAGCGCCCAAACTCATGATGGTCACTAGTAGAGTAAGGGGAAAGGTTACGAAAGCCATCATGGTAAAAACCTTAGTTTGCTCGCCTGTCTTGATTTGAAGCATTGATTCGTTCGTCTGCCGTAATTCATTAAAAAAGTCACGGCTTGATTCGAGCGCGTACCAGACTTTTTTGTATTCTCCAGTCATCGCGTCCAGATAGTAACCAAAGTCGGCGCCGAAGAATTGCCGTCCGCCGGTCGCCAATGATTCTAGGACTTCGCGCTGGGCTTTCAGGGCACTGCGAAAATCCAGCAACTTGCGATTGACCTTAGACAGGACGCGCACCATTTCTCGTTCGTTGTCGGAAAAAACCTTGGCTTCGGCTTTTTTCAAATTATAGTTGATAAAGTCGATATTTCGTTCGAGCGACTGATACAGGTGTCTGATCAGGTAGTACATCAGGAATCCGGCGTGGGTTTCAGTCTTGCCTCCGTCCAAGTGGGTGTTAGCCTCAAGAATCTTGGAAAATTCCTGCATGGACTCGATTCCCTGATAGGAGACAGTTAAGAGGAATTCTTTGCCGACAATGAAGTCGACTTCGACGACTTCTCCCGATCCCTCCGATTTGAAAGAGTTTCGGTGGTTAGGGAAGTGCAGTACCAAGTAAATAAAATTGTCGTAGAGATCGACTTTTGAGCGCTGGCTGCGCGAGGCTAATTCAGTGGCGGCGACTGGATGGATACCAAATTTGGCCGCCAGCTCCGCTATTTCGGTCGCACTGGGGTTGGAGATATCAATCCAGGTGAGATTCTTGTATTGTAATTCTTTGATCATTTTCTTAGAGCCTGTTTATAATCTAATGTCTTGGTAAAATCCCCAAATTCCGAGCGAAAAACATGAAGAGTAAGGAAGTATAGCGGGCTATTCTGACGAGGGATGAATGGTTTGCAGCCGGAATTTGGGGATTTTAACTGACAAGCTTTGGTTTTTTTAAATTGGTAATAGGCGGTTAGATTATAAACAGACTCTAAGTTAAACATACGAATATACAAATCGCCGATTTTCAACGAGCGAAGCGACTGTGAAAATCGAGCGCCCCGGGCTTGACCCGGGGTCCAGGGTCCTAATCTTAATAATCTATAAATATCTCTCTAATTTAGTTTACCGCTTAAATTATACCGTTACCGGCAGTTGACCACAAGTGGATAGTTTGCGATAATGGTATTACTAAATGCTTTCTTTATCTAAAAAACAGATTGCTGTCGTCGCCCTGATTGTGGCGCTTTCGTTTGTCTCGGGCTGGTACTTTGGTACGGGCCGGGTTTCCAGCGGGGGAGCGACAGCTAGTTTGGTTCCGGTTGAAAATTGTCAGGGTTCCTCGTGTTCACCTGACAAGTTTTTCTTCTTATCGAATGTTTTTAACACCGATAAGAGCAAACCGCAAAATGTCGATTTTTCTCCGTTCTGGAAAACTTGGCAAATACTGAACGATCGTTTTGTGAACGGTACGGCGGCGATCAATTCCACCTCGACAAAAAAGGCGACCGAACAAGAACGGGTTTGGGGCGCAATTTCCGGCATGGTGAGCTCGTTAGGCGATCCCTATACGGTATTTATGCCACCGGTAGAAAAAACGCGTTTCGAAGAAGACATCAGAGGTAATTTCAGCGGTGTCGGTATGGAGATTGGCATGAAAGACGGGGTACCGACGGTTATCGCACCTTTGCCGGACTCGCCGGCCAAAAAAGCGGGAATTCTGTCTGGCGACAAGGTCCTTAAGGTTGATGGTGCGACAACAATGGATGTGCCCCTGGATGAGGTGATTCGCCGAATTCGCGGCAAAGAGGGGACGGCGGTGATCTTAAATTTACTGCATGAAAAAGAAAGAGATCCGGTCGATATCCGGGTTGTCCGGGCGGTTATTAATATCCCGACTCTAGATCAGAAAACTATTGCCGGCAAGTCTGATACCGACAAGGTGTATGTGATCAGTTTGTATAATTTCTCTGCTCAATCGTCCGATTTGTTCCGGAATGCTATTCAGGCTTTTTCGCGAACCGGCGGCAATAAGCTTGTCCTGGATCTGCGCGGTAATCCCGGGGGATATCTTGATGCGGCCGTTGACATGGCCAGCTGGTTCTTGCCTCAAGGCAAGGTAGTCGTGCAGGAAAGCTATGGCACGGGGAAGGTGACGCGAATCTATTCCAGCTCCGGGTATGATATTTTTAAGGGCAAGAAATTGAAAATGGTTGTGCTGGTGGATCGTGGCAGTGCCAGCGCGTCGGAAATTTTGGCTGGAGCGCGGGCCGAACACGGCGTGGCCAAACTGATTGGTGAGAAAACTTTCGGCAAGGGATCGGTGCAAGAGCTGGTGCCGATTACGGAAAATTCTTCGTTGAAAATAACAATTGCGCGTTGGTTGACGCCGGCCGGAAAATCGATTTCTCAGAACGGATTGGATCCCGAAATCCTGGTGAAGAATGCCGCCAGCAGTACGCCCCAAAATGATATTATAATGAATCAGGCGCTCAAGTATTTGCGGGGATACTAGGTCGCCGCGCGACAATGTCGAGTGATGAATGATGAGTGATGAATGGAATTCGAAAAAGCGGGCGATGCCCGCTTTTGTGTCATCCCGGGTGACGGTACTCCGGCGGGGCCTGCCCTCGACCCGATCGGGGGACCCGGGATCCAGGTTGATTGCCAGAAGCTTTTCCTGTAATCTTAATTTATGAAAGTTATCTTATTGCGGGACATAAAGAGTGTTGGGCGGAAATACGAGGTGAAAGAGGTCAATGACGGTTTTGCCCGCAATGGTCTGATTGGCAAGAGCTGGGCCCTGCCGGCCACGCCGGAGAACCTGGGGCGCTTGAAAGGGGAAATGGCCAAGGTGACCCAAACGGCCGAAATACGGGCCAATTTGTTGGGTAAGGGCCTATCGGCGGTGGAAGGGCTCTTGTTAGAGTTTACCGCCAAAGCCGGCCCGGCCGGGCACCTCTTTGCCGATATCCACGCTTCTACTATCGCCGCTGAATTGGCCCAAAAAACCGGTCTGGATATTCACCCCGATTGGCTGGATGTGAAGGCGATTAAGATGGTAGGGGAGCACCAGATCACCCTGAAAATTGGAAACCAAAAAGCAATTTTCAAAGTGATTGTTAAAAATTGACAGGTAGTCCTGTCATCCCGGATCTCCCGTACTTGGGCGATGATCCGGGATCCAGTCAGAAAGAGTGAAAAGTAATAAATAATTGGCAATAAAAAATCCCGCTTACCCCAAACAGGGGAGCGGGATTTTTTTGTATTTAGATTTTTAAGCTAAAAGCTAAAACTTAACAGCTGAAAGCTTTTTATTATTCCACATTCGCCACTGGAAATCGTCTGGTCTTGCCGTTGAAACCGGTCTTGCGCTTGGAAGTAAAATTGACAATGCCGTTTTTGACCGCGAACAAAGTGTGATCCTTACCGGTGCGAACATTCTTGCCGGCCATAATCTTGGTCCCGCGCTGACGGACGATAATGGCGCCCGGGCCGGCTTTCTCGCCGGCGTAGAGCTTGGTGCCCAAATACTGGGGATTGGAATCGTTTAGGTTTTTGGCGGTACCACCGGCTTTTCTATGTGCCATGTTTGTTTAGTATTATAATGTGGGAGATTTCCAGTTTTGGCGCATTTCATCGTCACCGCACTCGTTTCGTTCCCGCTCTGTACTCGCTGTACAGTTTGGTCACGAGACTCGCTAGTTCCTCGAACTGCATCCAAAACAGAAAATCAGTGGTAATCGAATAAACATGCGTATTATAGAAGAAACAAAGGAAAAAATCAAGCCCAGCAAACAATGGCTCATTGCTCACGAAAAGGAGCTGTTTATCGCCCTGCTGGTTATCTTGACATCTTCCTTTTCTTATGGTCTTGGGCGATTGTCTAAAATTGAGGATAATCGCTTGCCGGTTACGATTACCGCGCCCACTTCTTCCCCAATTAAATTAGTGACGGCAGCGAGCGCGAATACGGCTGACAATCGTCTGGTTGCCTCCAAAAAGGGGACGAAATATTATTTTCCGTGGTGTGGGGGAGGCAAAACGATTAAAGCGGAAAATCGGATTTATTTTGTTTCGGCGATTACCGCTGAAACGGCCGGCTATACTCGCGCCGGTAATTGCTCGGATAAACCGTAAAGATTTGTAAACAAAAGAAAAGGGCTCGCGCAAGCGCGAGCCCAGGGCTTTCAGGTAGCAAAAAGGGTCAGTTGATGAGCTTGGCGACCGACAGGAGGGCCGTCGGTCGGAACCGGCGCTCTCCGCTGATGTTCGGTGCCGCTTTAGCGACAACGGCCATTTGCCGACCGTCCGGCGTGGGGTAGCGCCGGTCAGAAACGAAGTGGCCACCACCGTGGGCATTGGCCTTGCCCCGTTTATAGCCACCCATGCTGATCCGGGCGCAACTGCTTTGCAGACCTTCCTTGAATGGCTGAGGCGAGGTCATCATCGGCGGGCTGGCTTCTTCCCGTTCGTGATCGTGGCGGTGGCTCCTGGCTCCGTCCAGGGTGGCACTGCCGGCAATAACCGAACAGGGATGGGAGCTTCTTGGGTGCTTTCGGCTCATGTACTGCTCCTTGCTACAAGATAAGGATACTTAGAATCCGTTTTATATAGTAACATATTGAAATATAAAGTCAATAGAAAAGCCCCGTTGTCCATAACGGGGCTTTTTCAGGAACGGAGGTGAGAGTCAGTCGAGCGGGTGGTACATGACCTCCCGCTTGTGCGCCATCATCAGGCGCTTCTGAACGCGCCGGCATTTTTTAGCGGCGAGCCGTTTGGTCCGCCGGACATTCTGCAAGTGTTTCGGAGCCATAGCTCCTCCTTGGGGGAGAGAGGGTAGAAGAACGGGAGCAGTGTAAGCCTCCGTCCAAAAATAGCCGGACAAAAAAACTTAAACCTCCTACAAAAAATAAATAAAAAGATCGGACCAAATTTGATTGTATGCCGATTGTCACATCCCGTCAATCCTGTCCAGAGGGGAGAGCTTTCGACTAACTGGGGATAACTTTATGAAACGTCGCACAATATATCTTTTGCGCGTGTATTATGTGCGACACATAACCCCCTTAAGCTACCTTCAGCTTGTCTCGTGATCCGCACAAGGCCTTGAATGTATCCCAATCCATCAGATGTTGGTCTTTATTTAGAGTTTTTTGCTTGTGATTTACTAATTCGTCCAATGTCCCCTGAAAAATTTCTTCATTCATTTGTAAAAAAATTACCGGATATTTTTTCATATGATCCGACCGGTATTTCTTTAATTTATGGTTCAAGCACCCTGTTAGATTGCGCCTATTGGCTGGGTAAAAGACATCAACGCAAAAACTACCATTCTTATCATAAATAAAAAAATCGGCTCGCGTTCGTTTATCGTCGACAAAAAAATATTCACGGTGAACGAATTCTCGCCCGAATTTGCCTATTAGAAATTCATAAACTATATTCTCGGTTTTATGAGCTCTATTGTTAATAAGATGGGCTCGTTCAGAGCTGTGTTTTCCACTTCTAAAGTCAGATTGGCTGTCTAATTTTAGCTTTTGTCTAAGCCCTATCATCCCTCCAAAACGGCGTTCAATTGATCTGGCCGACGGTAAATAAGGGAAGCGGTCAACTTCGGGAGCTGTTGGGTATCGACTATTATTTTTACGATACTCCTCAAGTCCGGCGGCCAATTCTTCTAATGTCCAGGGCTTCTGATGCCCGATTTTCTGAGTCCTTAGAGTCATATGTCGTATTATAACATTATCAATCTTCTGCGACACTAAAAAACTGTGGATAAAATCGTGGGCTGTAAAACAGGGGCCCAACAGAGCCATATTATAGCTACAAGGCCCTAGAATGCCCCAGGACGCGCGTTTGTATTTGGGACGATACTTTGGTCGTCTTAAATAATCTTTTAACCCGACGACGCCTAAATTTTGGTTAAATTAAAAAAATAAACGCCGACCCAGGCCCGGGTCGGCGTTTTAATTTTGTTGGCTGGAACAGTTCAGAGATTTATCAGCAGTCCACCGCGATATTCATGATACCCGAGGAGCTTACTTTGTTTACTTCTCTGATAGACATCTTCCCGGCCTTGGAATTTTTTCCAGGATTGATCGATATCAATCCGGTTGCAATACTCCAGGGTTTTTTGGTAGTGGACCGGACCGCGCCCGCCCAAAAATATGCGCTTGGCGTAGGTTTCGCGCAGAGCTTCTTTCAGGAACGGGATGGCTTCCGGTTCATACCAGCCAGCATAGCCCATCTGCCAGATCGGTACCCCATCCCTGGTGATAATAGTCTGGCCGAAGCTGTGTCGTGGGTCGACCCCGGTCCACCAAAGGTCGATGACCTGATAGCGACCCTGGGTGAATTTCGTGCATTTGGCACCCGGTAATTCCGGCACTGGGACTTTGGCCGGTTTTGTTTCAGCAGTGTAGCCGGCCAGCATGGCATCGAAGAAAGCGTCGAGCACCTCAATGTGCAGTTGGCTTATTTGTATGGGCATAAGTTTGCCCCCCTTTCTCTGTCTTAATTACTATAACAAATTAGGTGCGGTGTCAAGCTCGGTCGCACATTCGGCCTGCTGGCTTCAGTACTTCCTCGCTCGACGCTCGGTCGCAAAATATCACAACCATAAACCCCCAGCGGGTTTCCCCGCCGGGGGTTTGGTTAAATTTTGTATTTGATTTGATTTAAAGCTGAATGCTGACAGCGGAAAGCTTTGATTTTACTTCATCGCCACATGATCACCCCAGCAAGGCTCGCTTGAGCTCCAGGGAGCGTGACCGGATTTTTTAATCAGGGTCATCGCGTATTCGATATTGCCCCGGGTGGTATAAATATCCAGCCCCAGCTTGCGGCTTTGGGTCAAGTGATAGTCTTCGTTGATTTGGAAAATTCCGATATCTTTCGGGTTTACGAGTCCGCGCACAACATTGCCGTTCTTGTCGAACTGCCTCATCGTGGATTCACAGCGGGCAATCTCGAGCGCCAGGTTCTCATCTACGCCAAATTTGCCGCTCGCTTCGCGGATCATCGTAATGATTGTGCCGGCCGGGGCCGAAACGGTTTGCACGGCGCGGCCCGACTCCTGCACGGGAGCTTGATTGGGAATGGTTGTGGACGAAATATTCGTCGCCGCAATGAGGGTTGCCAAGCCTATTTGTAGGGTTTTGAAGATAAGTTTTAAGCTTGAGCTTACATACGGCTTATTTGCCGCTTTAAAGCTCGGCTCGAACTTGAAATCGATTGGAATAGTTAGGACGACTTTTTCCCTGTCTTAAGAGCCTGTTAGACTCTTATAGGACCTACGCATTTGGATGCAGTTCAAGGCACAAGCGAGGAGCGAACCGAGATGTATATGGAAATACATTGAGGAAGCACCGGAGCGCAGTAACGAAGAAATGTGCCAAATGCGTAGGTCCTAT
>JAPLZN010000075.1 GCA_026395035.1 Candidatus Vogelbacteria bacterium
CCGATATTGTCCATAAAATTGTGGAAAATCGCGATTTTCATAGCAATTATGCTATTCTAGCATTTTTCCCCTCCTTACGGAGGAGGGGCAGGACGAAGTCCGGGGTGGTGGAATCGGCTAGATTCACTACGGCAATCTATCCCAGATAGTCACTAGAACATCTTCCAATTTTTCGTAAATTTCTAAATTGGTAAACCGTAAGAATTTTATTTCCATTGATTCAATATATTTTTGTCTCTGAAAATCATACTCCTCGACTCTGCTTTCCAAAAAATGGGAATCGCCATCAATCTCAATTGCCAATTTCACCGATGGACAGTAAAAATCGACAACATACTTCCCTACCCCGTACTGCCGTCGAAACTTAAATCCTTTAAGTTGCCTATCCCGTAATCTTGACCATAAAATTATTTCCGCATTCGGCATTGCCACGCGAAGAGTTTGCCGTTTTGTTTTTTCATTTGTCCGATTAAAAATCTCACTCATGTTTTTTAGATTCCACCCCACCGGCCTACGGCCACCTCCCCTCCGTAAGGGGAGGAAGGAATACGAGCCTGCATTTTTCCCCTCCTTACGGAGGAGGGGCAGGTGTACTCACCGGGGTGGTGGAATCTGGATTTTAGCCCACGATCCGTCTTTTCAATATAAAAATCAAATGTCGCCAACCGTCGCGCCAAACGCGCAATTTGGACGAACCCAGTCGCCGATGATAATCAATCGGTATCTCCCCCATTTTTAAGCCCTTGGCTTTGGCCTCCACCAAAAATTCCGAGGCAAATTCCATCCCCGGCTGTTTGAGCTCCAACTTATCCAGAGCATCCTTCCTAACCGCCACAAAGCCGGTACTCGGTTCAGACAGTTTTAGTCCATAAAAAGCCCTCATCAACAACAGAATAATTGGACTACCGACATAACGATGTAACCAGGGCATCGCTCCCCGTTCCATTTTCCCCTTAAACCGCGAACCAACGACAAGGTCTTTATCAGCGAGTGCCACCAGAAAATTCGGAATTTCCGTAAAATCATACGAACCATCCGGATCGCCCATAATAATAATCTCGCCCGTCGCCCCCTTGAAACCTTCCAAGTAGGCCCGACCGTAACCGATCTGATTATGTTTAACGACTCGTACCCCGGCCCGCCGAGCCACTTCGTCCGACCCGTCAGTAGAGGAATCCGAGACAATAATTTCGCCGGTTAAATTATTGTCCACCAGCGTTTTTTTGATTTTTTCCAGACAAGCGCCCAAAGCCGCTGCCTCGTTACGACAAGGCAGAACAATGCTTAATTTTGGCGTTTTATTTTCTGTTTTTTCCAGCATTTTTGGCGTCTTTTCGTTTCAATAATACCATAAAAACTCCGGTTGCCGGCGGTATTTCTCCCCGCCTGGGTTAGGCGGGGTCGGCGAGCACGCCGGGGGCGGTACGGTTTGAATTCATACCACCCCGGGCTTCGCTCTGCCCACCAGTCTGTTCCTGCTGGAACAGCTGTCGGGCCCACCTCGCCCCGTCGGGCTCCGGTCTTGCGCCCCTCCAAGTATTCGGGGCTCACCTCCTATCTTAGGAGGGGATTAAAATGCGACTCTCTCTCCTCACTGCGGTTTAACAGAGTAAATATAGCGATTACCGGAGTGCGAGAGCAGTAGCCAACCGCAATCAAACGGTTCGGGCGAAACAACATAAAGCGCCTTGGCCGACCGCAGAATTTTTTGTCTAGTCGAACAATCCTTGGCTTCAAAAAAATTCTTGACCAACGACTGGTTGCCATAAAAAGCCAGACCACCTACCTCCTGCTGACCGGCCACCGGATAGAGCGCCATAGAAAAATCCAATGGGGCCATCACTTTCCCGGACGGCAAAGTTTTTAATTCTAACAAGGTAAGATAATCGTCGTGATCAATCAGGCGGTACACTTCCAAATTACGAGGCGCGACATAATACGGCCCGAGCGTGGCAATCACGATGAGCAAGACGGCCGGGATAACCAGCCAGCCACGCCAAAAACCAGCCAACCAGCTAACGACAAAAACCAATCCGATGGCGCTTAAAATCGGCAGACCGAGCGCCAAGTAAAAAAAGTTGCGCTGATAGGGACTAAAAAAAGAGTAGCCGGAAAGACGGTAAATAATAACCATTATCAGAGTAAGGGCCGGCCAAAGAAGATAAAGCAGGTAGCGCTTGGCCGGAGCGCGATGCCAAAGCAAAACCAGGGCCCCAGCCATGGCCAAAATAAACGGAACCAAACTGTAAACTTCAAAAATGGAATTGCGCACTTCCAAGACACCCCAACCGCGCGGAAAAACCAAATCCTTCATTATCCGCGGAATAAGTTCCGCCCAGGAAACACTCATTCCGAATTTGTAAACCAAGAGGCCGAGTAGCGGGACTAGCGCAAAGACAATCGGCACCAGCGGAAAACGGATAACCATGCGCCAACGGAAAATTAAAAACAACGCTAAAATCGGCAGAGCGAATAAAATTGACGGCGGATGGATAACGACCAAGAGTCCCATTAGCCCCGCGCCGATCAGTAAAAAACGCGGGCTCTGTTCATCCACTCCCCGCTCAAAAAAATAAAAATAGAGAAGAATAAACGGAATGGCAAAAGACAATGGAGTAAGAAACCACGGGCCAAGCAAGTTGACATTTGATTTGATGGTCGCGAAGAAAAACACGGTAGCCAGAGCAACCGTGAAATCCCCACCTGTTTTTTGTCGAACGATAAAAAAGATTGCCAGTGAGCCGACAACCATCCACAAAGCGGGTAGAAACTGATAAACGGTGACCAAATCAAATAAACGAGAAATTAAGAACAAAAACAAATAGAAACCCAGTTCCGCCCCGCTAAACCGGAAGTAACTACCGGCTGGCTTATTAGCGTAAGCCGACAAGTCGCCAAAACTCAACGCTTCGTGAATGTGGTGCCACTCGTCCACATGAAAAGGAAATGAATAAGTAAAATGCGGCGAATAAACCAGCAAAAAG
>JAPLZN010000060.1 GCA_026395035.1 Candidatus Vogelbacteria bacterium
GAACCAATGAATAAAAATCAAGATTATCGCGATGAGCTAGAAAAAATGATAAATGATAAAACGCTTTTTGGCGCACACGAATATGGTCCCGGATATAGTCCCGATTTGTTTATAAATTCTAATAGACTTGAGGGGTTCCAAGTATCTATTTATCGGGATGTGCCTGGGGGTGAAAATAAAGTTTAAAAAATAATTAAAAATTAACAGCTAAAAATTGGAGCCAATGGATACCGAAAAAGCAAAAAGTAATATTATCTGGTTTAAAGATTTATCGTCAGATGATGTCGGGCTGGTCGGCGGAAAGAATGCCAGCTTGGGGGAAATGTACAATACGCTCGTGCCGAAGGGGGTGAATATCCCGAACGGTTTCGCGATTACGGCTCAGGCCTATCGCAAATTCATGAAGGATACCGGCATGATGGATCTGGTGAAGAATGAGTTGAAAGATCTCGATACCGGCAACATCAAACAGTTGCAGAAAAAAGGCAAGACGATCCGTGCGGCGATCATCAAACAGAATCTACCGGCTGATTTGGTGGCGGAAATTAAGGTCGCTTATGCCGAACTCTCCTCGCACTACAAAGTGAAAGCGGTGGATGTGGCGGTGCGGTCTTCGGCCACGACGGAAGATTCGGCCGGCGCTTCGTTTGCCGGCGAGCATGAGACCTATTTGAACATCAAGAGTGATAAGGAACTGATGATTGCGATTCGGAAAGACATTGCCTCGCTCTTTACCGATCGGGCCATTTCCTATCGCGTAGACAAGGGCTTCAATCACACGGACACGGCGCTGTCGATCGGAGTACAGAAGATGGTGCGCTCGGACAAAGGTTGTTCCGGTGTGATGTTTACGCTTGATACGGAATCGGGCTTCCGTGATGTCGTAGAAATTTCCAGCTCCTACGGTTTGGGCGAAATGGTAGTGCAAGGACAAGTAACGCCAGATGAGTTCATGGTTTTCAAGCCGATGCTTAAGGAGGGCTTCCCGGCGATCGTCAAAAAGAATCTGGGCGAGAAGAAGAATATGATGATCTATACGGCCAATCAGGCCAAGCCGGTCAAGGTGATTTTGACGCCGGAAAAAATGCGCAATTCTTTTACGATCTCCGACCAGGAAGTTTTACAGCTGGCGACTTGGGGTGTAATGGTGGAGGAGCATTATTCCGAACGCGCTGGCCATCCGATGCCGATGGATATGGAGTGGGCGAAAGACGGCGTGACGGGGGAACTCTTTATCGTTCAAGCCCGGCCGGAAACCGTGCAGGCGGGCAAGAATATTCTGGAAGTGACAGAATATAAACTGAAAGATGAGGGCAAGGCTAAATTGGTTGTTGACGGTATTTGCGTTGGGACAAAAATAGTCTCGGGCAAAGCGCGGGTTATTTTGGACACCAAGAAGCTAAATGAATTCAAGGAGGGGGAAATTTTAGTGACGGAAATTACCGACCCGGATTGGGAGCCGATCATGAAAAAATCCTGCGCCATTATTACCGCCAAGGGCGGACGAACATCACACGCGGCGATTGTCTCGCGCGAATTGGGGATTCCGGCGGTCATCGGTGTAGAGGGTGTACTAGGAAAGATTAAGACTGGTGATATTTTGACGGTGGACACTTCGTCCGGTTCGGTGGGCCATGTGTGGAAAGGCAAATTGGAGTGGAGCGAGAAGAAATACAATTTGTCCGAAGTGCCGAAAACAACGACAAAAGTCTGTTTGAATATCGGTAATCCGGAAAGCGCTTTCGTGCATTCGTTCCTGCCGAACAAGGGCGTGGGCCTGGCGCGCGAGGAATTTATTATTGCTTCGCACATCAAGATCCATCCGAACGCCCTGCTCGATTTTAAAAAACTGGATGCCAAATTGAAGAAAAAAATTGAAGCCTTAACGGTTGGTTATCCGGACAAAGTGGAATTCTATGTGCAAAAGTTGGCCGAAGGGATCGGCCAGATCGCGGCCGCTTTCTATCCGAACCCGGTGATTGTGCGCTTTTCCGATTTCAAGACCAACGAATATTCGACGCTGATCGGCGGGGCCGCCTATGAACCGCACGAAGAAAATCCGATGCTGGGCTGGCGCGGCGCTTCTCGCTATTATGATCCGAAATTCAAGGAGGCATTCCGCTTGGAATGTTTGGCCGTGAAGCGGGTGCGCGAGACTTGGGGACTTAAAAATTTGGAAACGATGATCCCGTTCTGCCGGACGCCGGAAGAGGGGAAGAAATGCTTGGATGTGATGAAAGAGTTCGGCTTGCAAAGGGGACTGGAAGATTTGAAAGTGATGGTGATGTGCGAGATTCCCTCCAATGTTTTGCGCGCCGAAGAATTCTTGGATATCTTTGATGGATTTTCGATCGGCTCCAACGACCTGACTCAATTGACCGTCGGCTCCGATCGCGATTCGGGGATTGTTGCCGGTATTACGAACGAAAAAGATCCGGCCGTGAAGATGCTGATTTCGGAGGCGATTCGCGCTTGCCGGCGCCGGGGCAAATATATCGGTATCTGCGGACAGGCCCCGTCCGATTATCCCGATTTCCTGCGCTTTTTGATTGCCGAAGGCATCGAAGCCGTGTCGCTTAATCCGGACACGGTGGTGCCGATGATATTTGAAGTAGCTAAAGAAGAAGCGGTACAAAGAGAGAAAGTGGAAAAGCAGAATGTGAATAAACCAGCAAATTAGTGAAAAGTGAAAAATAAAATGCGGAGTCAAATCCGCATTTTATTTTGCATTGTCATTCCTGTGTAGGCAGGAATCTTAGTATCTTAATTCGTCCGACCCCAAAGCTCCGGCGGGCACGCGTAAAACGCTGGTGCGTTTTCTGCTCCGCTCGCCAATCAAGAAAATAATCAAGTCGCTCGCACGGCTCCCGGCGAACTCGCGATGAATACATCGCTCAAACAGCGCCTCCCACCGGCTCACTTCTTGTTATTTTCTAATTGGTTGC
>JAPLZN010000003.1 GCA_026395035.1 Candidatus Vogelbacteria bacterium
GATTGCGACCAGCTCTTCGATTTCTTTTTTATAGTCCATTTTTATTAATTTAAAATTATAAATTAGAAATTAAAAATGAGATTAGGATCAAATTTATAATTTTTAATTTATAATTTTTAATTATGTCTTCTTGTTTTTAACGATTTCGAAAACTTTTTCGACGACTTCCGACGGGGTGGCGCTGGCTTTCACAATGTACCCATCAGCCCCCAGAGCCAGACCTTTTTCAACATCTTCTTTCTGCCCCAAGTTGGACAAAATTACAACCGCCGCCTTATCAGCCAATTTTTTCTCGCGAATCTCTTTGACAAAAGAAAAGCCGTCCATCCCCTGCATTACGATATCGACGACAAAAATATCCGGCACAATGCCACCATGCACCTTCTCAAGCGCTTCTTCCGCCGACGAACACGGGGTAACATCATACCCCTGGTCAACAAACTTCATCGCATACATATCGAGCAAAAACTTGTCATCGTCAATGACGATTATCTTCTTTTTTGTTGTTTCATCCATATTGGGTATATTATAGCGTGGAAAAGAGTGGGGAGCAAAAACAACTCAAAACTCAAAACTTAAACTATCTAACTCAAAGCTTTAATCCAGAGTATTTAAGTTTGTATTTTTTAGCTAAAGCTTTGAGCTTACAACCTGTTCACTTCATCAAACGATATCTTTCCCTCAAACGCTTTCTTCATCGCATCCTCCTTCAGGGTAAGGAAGCCGGTTTTGCGCAAATATTCATAAATCTCGACTTCTCCCGGTTCCTTCAAAATCAGCCGCTCAAGATCCCTGTTCATTGTAAAGGTCTCGAATACACCCATGCGCCCCTTGGTACCGGACGGACAAGAAGCCGTCTTGCTGGGACGAAACACTTTGGCCGGAATAGGTATTTTACTCTTGAACTCGGGAGGAAGATCGGCAAACTGCTTTTCGACCATCATTTTCAAACTGTCGTCGATTGGAATTTCTTGTTTGGCCTCCGGGCACATGACCGGCACCAGCCGTTGAGCCAGTACCATGGTAAGAGCTGGCGGAATTAGATAGGGCTCGACACCCATATCAATCAGACGGGGAATAACGCCAATCGAGCTATTGGTATGCAGGGTCGAGAAGACCAGATGTCCGGTCAAAGCCGCCTGAATCGCCAATTTGGCCGTTTCCCGATCGCGAATTTCGCCAACCATGATGATATCCGGATCTTGACGCAGAATACTGCGCAAGCCGTTGGCAAAAGTGTAACCGATCTCCGGCTGAACCTGGGACTGATTGACCCCGTCGATGTCGTATTCAATCGGATCTTCCAAACTAACGACATTGTTTTTCTCACGATCGACGGCCGAGAGCATCGAGTACAGCGTCGTGGTCTTACCGGAACCAGTCGGACCGGTCAAAAGAATGATGCCGTAGGGTTTGCTAATCGCCGCCTGCACCGCTTCCAGATTTACTCCGTCGAGACCCAGTGTTTCAAAAGTGATATCTTTCTTATCTGGATCAAGAATACGAATCACGACCTTTTCCCCAAAATAGGTCGGCAGAGTGGAAACGCGAAAATCAATCTTACGCCCGTCAATCTTGGCCGAAAAGCGACCGTCCTGCGGTTTGCGCTTCTCGTCGAGCTTCATGTTAGTCAGAATCTTGATCCGAGCAACGATCGCTTCTTGTACCGAGCGGGTAAAAGAGAGTGTTGTATGTAAAACACCGTCCACTCGATAACGGACGCGGACCTTCTCCCCCTCCGGTTCGATATGAATATCCGAAGCATTCCCGCCAATCGCATACTGTAAAATAACCGACACAATTTTGGTGACCGGCGCATCCTCGACAATCGACGGCTCGGCACCCTTGCTTTCGTCCGTTTTATATTTTTTCAGATCTTCTTCGACATCGGCGACGAATTCCCCGACGGCCTTATCGACAGCGCCAGATAGCCCCTTGTACTCGGCTAAGATCGTATCAAAATCTTCTTTCGATAAACGAAAAACCTTGAATGGCAAATTGTTCGTACTGCCGATAAATTGCAAAACATCTTTCGCCTCGATATTCTCGGGATCCACCATCCCCACTTCAAGAATACCCTCAATGATCCGGAGTGGCACAAACTGGTAAAATGACGCGCTTTCTTCCGGGATATACTTAAGCACATCGAGCGGAATTTTAGCGCCATTCAAGGCGAAGGTTGGAATTTGTGGGTTGGGGGCCATGTTTATGGTAAATTACGAAAGGCAAAAAATCTCTCCGCGTTGTCATTCCCGCGCAGGCGGGAATCTAGGTTTTGTCTCCAGAAATCGTGATTATCTCCTGGATCCCCGTCTGCACGGGGATGACAGGGTGCTAGAAATTTTGGCGTTTCGTAATTCAAAGATATTTAAACAAAAACTCAAAACTTGATTACGATGGAATTAAAGCTTGAAATTTTTGAGCTTAAGTTTTGCGCTTTAATCTTTGAGCTTTAAGTTATTTTTTCGTCGTCGTCGCTTTACTGCTGGTCGCCACCGATGGAGCCGTGTTTAGCGTCGTGGTGGCCACCTGGAAAATATTCCGGGCCGCTGACCCATAGTGAACATAGGAAGCCGGATTGCCTTCAAGTGGAGCGAAGGGATTCGGGCGACTACGATCGATTTCCGGCAGATCACGGCGGAAGCTAATCAATCCGAATTTGAAAATCGGATCGTCAAAAATTACCCGGGTTTTCGGATCGGCATTTTTTTGAAAATCGACAGTCTTGAGGCTCGACAACAGAGACGCAAATTCATCCGCCGGATTGCTGGAAGTGGCACTGCCAGAACCGACAGAGATATGATCCAGACCTTGTTCCGGTGTGCGCGTGAGATACCAAAAACCGCCCAGGCTCAAAAAGACAAGCAGGAGGAGCAGGAGAACATTTTTTAACAGCCAGGACATATTTATTTCAACCAATAAGTTTTAAGCGACACATTGTAAGTATAAATTCCTTTTTCATCCGTCGCGAAAGCGACCGAGGAAATATCAATCAGACGCAGACTTGAAGCCAGATCGGTCAAAAACTTTTTATACGCCTCGTAGGTTCCGGTGACCGAGAACGACAGGATCATGGCTCCCAAACTCGGATCGGGGACGGCGACCAATTTGCGATCCGGCATATCCCCATTTTCTCCGGTGGCCACCCGGATATTCTTGATGGCCATGCCGTTTTCCTTGGCAATACCATTCACATCGATGATTAACTGAATATTATCGACATGATCAGGCAACAGCTCATCAAGACGAGTCAGGTCGGCCATCGCAAAATTGTTGTAAGTCCCCGACAGGTCGGTAATCCGCGCATTCACGGCCTTGGCCATGGTGACCGCGTCGGAAAGTTCGGTTTGGCGAGCCAATAGGGCGCGAATCCCACCTTTAGACTGCGTGAGATCGATCTTGCCCGATTTGGCATCGACGACCTGTTCATTAAGCGGAGCGTTGACCATCATTTGGTCGGTAAACATAAAGAACAGCGCGCCGGCGATAACGAGATTGATGATGGGAAATAGATACTTCATGCTAATTATTCAAACTGCCAGACAATGGCAGAGTTGGTTCGTAACGCAGAAACGACGGATTGACGGAAAAAGTCAGTGTAAAAGCCACCTTGCCCATCGGATCGAGATCCAAATTGGAAAACAGAGCATCTTTGACCGACCGCATACTGTTCAGGACATTCGATTGGACAGCAATATCTTCGTAACCGGAAGCTGTCCCCGACAGCGATATTTGGCCGTTCGACGAACTGAATTTGTTGTAGCGAATGGTCTTGAGTGTCGAAGTCGATAACAGTTCAAACAAGGGCGCAAGCGACAAATGACCAGACAAGACCTTTGTCGCCATCTTCATTTTATTATCCAAGCGCTGCATCTTCGTTAGCCGTTCGTCGTCCAGCCGACGGCGCATTTCTTCTAGCGAAGCGTAGAGCCCGCATTCCTTCTCGATGTCGCCATACTGGCCAAGCGTACTATTATTTCCTTGGACCTGAGAAGTCGTCTGACACGGTGAATACAACCGGGCCTGCAAATACGACCGGTAAGCATACGCTCCGCCAGCCGCCACCAGAGAAATGACTAAGATAATAATGGTAAGCAGGGTAAACAACCCTGTTCCCCCGCTTGAACCCGAAACCACTGGGGCTCGGTTAGTCAGGGTTTGTTTGGGAATAAAAGAGGTTTGGATAGAATTATCCATAATGGAAAAGATTCAAAAACATTAACCAGTCTTGAATATAAAGGATCAAAGTTATCCCCAACCCAATAATGATGAATTATGAGTGATGAGTGAAATTCATCATTTCTCATTCATCATTCATCATTGTTTATCCTAACTCTTCCAGCTTCCGGAGCGCCAGACCGATAGTAACGGCAAAAGACGGACCGGCGACCGCGAGAACTTTGTCCAAAAAGGCCGGTGTCTCCATTTTGTCGAATGGCGAACCAATTACCACATTCATTTGCAGGCTTTTTTTGGCCAAGTCGAGAATTCCGCGCAACTGCGATCCACCCCCGACCAAGATTACCTTCTCCACCGCCACTGTGTGTTTTTTTTGATAGGCCACAATCACCCGGTTCACTTCCTCAAAAATATACTCCACCACCGGGCTAACCACTTCCCGGATATCCCCTTCGGAAGTAATCTCCTCCACTAGCCCTACCTTCCGTTTTATTTCTTCTGCTTTCTCGAATGAAATCGACAGCGATTTTGACAAAGCCACGGAGATATCCTGAGCTCCTTTATTGATCGTGTGCGATACCCGAACCACGCCATAGTCGACGATTGCCATTTTGGTCGTGCCGGCGCCCAGATCGATAATCGCCGTCGCCGACAGGTCGTTCTGCATTGCCGAGCGGATCAGACTGAAAGTTTCAATTTCGTAAGTATTGGAAGAAAGAGCGAGTTTTTGAGCTAAATTTTGATACAAACCCACGGTATCCCGATGAATTGCCGCGATTAAAACTTCCTGCATTTTTTTATCGGGAGTTTTTTCCTCATAGGCCGGCGAGATATCTTCCCGTTCAGGAATGATCCACCAATCCAAATAAACTTCGGAGATTGGTACCGGAATAAACCGCCGCGCCTCAGTCGGAACGGCCGTAGCTAGGTCGTTTTTGGACAAGGTCGGAATATCAAGCACCATCAAAAGACTGGATCGGAGCGGAATGGCAATCGCCGCGTTTTTCGAAGTCACATTCGACTCACGCAGAAGATCAGTGACCACCTCGGTCATTTTATCGAGGCCCAGATTGACCGCTTGCCCGACCGACATGCCAACATACGGACCGGTCGCGATTTCACCGTAAGTTTCGAGAACGATTCGCCCTTTGTCGCGCCGTAATTGAATCACCTTGGCGCCCGACGAGCCAAAATCGATGGCGATGATACTGTTCCCGCTTTTGTCTCCGGATCCGCCGAATAAGCCCGAAAAAGGATTGGAAAACCGTAAAAAATTGGCTGGAATTGGTTCACTCCGTCCTTTTTCCCAAGCGTTGCGTCGGGTGCCGGACAAAGGGCTCCTACTTATGCGATGCTTGCGCCGCGGGTCTCCCCCTGTCCCCGGGTTTTTTAAACGATCAAATTTTTTCGGCCAGCCCCTATTCCCATCCCGCCGTCCGCCAATTGGTTTGGTTGCTTAAATTTCGCGGAGTAAAGGAAGTGGCGGATATTTTTGCCGGTTGGCTTTATAATTCCCTGCTTGAAGAATTGGCGGAACTCGCCCAATACCGCGAGCAAGGTGGAAAAATTATTATCGTCTCCGTTCCCCTATCCAAGAAAAGATTCCACCAGCGCGGTTACAATCAATCCGAAGAAATTGCTCGTCGCCTGGCCGAGTTGGAACCAAAAATTTTCCGACTGGAAACAGGCAACCTGATCAAAACACGCGAGACACCCTCGCAAGTTTCGTGCGGCAGCCGAGCCAAGAGACTCGAGAATTTGAAGGGCGCGTTCCGAGTCAAAAACAACCGCATTTTTCGCGGACGGACCGTCTTGCTCATCGACGATGTCACCACCACCGGCGCCACTCTCGCCGAAGCCTCCCATGCCTTCGGCCGCGCCCGCCCCCGCCGAATTATTAAAATCGCCGTGGCCGGATGATTTATTTACCTTGAATTACAAAATGCCTTCTGGTGTCGTCCCAGCCCCTCGAGGACTCTAGATAAACTCCTGCTGGAATCCAGACCCGCATTCATCCCCTCCTTTTCAAGGAGGGGGCGGGGGTGGTTAAATCCCTACTCCCCTTATTACCGCGCGGAGCAGGCGGCGCCCACCGGCGGCCAGTCGGCATTCGGGTCGGAGGCGATTTGCGCGGCGAGCAGTTGGGTTTGCAGGCGCAAGATACGCGCTTGCAAGTATGCCGCCTGGGTCATTCCCCCCTCATCAGCTGTTGGGAGTCCGGCTCCCAAATCTGGATTTATCC
>JAPLZN010000133.1 GCA_026395035.1 Candidatus Vogelbacteria bacterium
GGCCGTTCTGAAGCTAATCCCCCCTCGCTTGTACCCGAAGAAGGCGGCGCCTGAACATGAGTATGTACGCCGAATTCAGTGTTGTTGTTATTGTGGTCTAGATCATCATAAGTAGATTTGGCGCTGGTTACTAAATTATGCTCCAGGCCATCAAAGCGCACGCCGTCGTTACTGTGAACCGGGCCAAATACTTCCGTCCCTTCGCCAAAACGAATCGCGGAGTTGGCGATAAAGGCGTATTTAGCCAGCGAGGGAATCGCCATCACTGCTTCAATTTGCCGATAAACGCTGGAAGTCGCCACGATTCCCTTGGATACCACTTTCACGACCGACGAACCCACCGGTGGCGCAGTGATAGAGAGTTCAAACCTCCCGATCTGGTTACCCAGCCGATCAAAATAGGGATGGATATGAGTTCCGACAACGGTCGTGCCATCGCGGTAATCGGTCGCGGCGTGCGCCAAATGCCAACGATAGTATTCAATGCCGGCCTCGGCGATTTGAAAGGCCTTTTCCCGGTCTACCACTTGGGTGGCCGCGCGATAATTGGTCGCCGCCCAACCAGCCAGGGCTGTAAGCAAAATAATCGCCACTGTCGCCGCCACCAGCGTACTGATGATGATGTACCCAGCTTTTTTGTATTTAATTCGTAATACGTAATTCGTCATTCGTAATTGTTTTAGAGGTTGTCTTTCAAACTCCGAATGGTAACTTGGCTCTCAAAACTCATCGGGGTCGGTGTGCGATTGGGATCGGCGTCAATCGTAATCTTCGCTTTGATCAACCGAACTTCGGTAATATTGATTGGCGCGGACAAGGAGGAAGTAGCCGTCACCCCATCGTAGTTGTCGCCGTAACAGGTAAAAAGTCCACCAGCGTAATTAATCAGGTTATGTACGACGATTTGTTTTTTTTCGTTCGCGTCCGAATAAGTCACTGGGGTGCCGGCCGCCTCGGTCGTCCCCTTCTTCAAGCTGCCGGCCTCAAGATAGTAGCGGACCCGTTCCCGCCCGCCGTCCTTGTCCAAATCGGTAAAAAAGGTAATGGCCGTAGAGCTGGCTGCCGCCAAGGCATATGAACCGTCGGCCCCCGGCGCGGCGGCCCGCAATTCGGCAATCAAATTTTTCAGCGCCCCGCGCGCTTCGCTTTCCGCCACAATGCTATTTTGGATAAAGGCATTGTTCTGCCACAAATCTTTTTGAAACGCCCACAGCGCCCCGGCCAGTAAAGTAAAAATAGCCACCACCACCAAAGTTTCCAGCAGAGTAAAGCCTGGATTCCCGCCGGCGCGGGAATGACATAAGAAATTATTCGTAGCCATTCGTTTTATTGGTATCATTCGTATATTGGTATGTTTATCTAAAGTGGTTGCATTTGCACCACCATCGTCTGCCAACCGGAAGCAGTATTGGCCGTAGATGTATACGGCGCGTAACCGGAACGGGTAACGGAGATTGATTGGGTGTCACCGGCCAATCCTTCAAAATAGGCCTGCCCCGGCGGCGTACAGTGCGAAGTGTAGGTCAAACTGACATCGGAAACATTTGGTGTTTGGGTGCTGGACGCCGTCGCGAGCAATAATTTGTACCGAACAAACTGATCACCGTTATGAATCGGATTGATTGTAGTCCCCGGCACGGTATAAAACGAACCAATCGTCCCGTCCGGCCCGCGCCAATGCCAAGTGGTGGTCGCTGGGTCATTACCGGAAGCAATTTGCAGCCGAACCGTTGTGGAAGCCGATTGGTCGGCTGGCGCCCAATTCACTGCTGCGTATTCGGTACTGGTTCCGCCAGTGTCAAAAACGGAAGATTATAAATAACCATCGGACAAAAATTGCCCCAGAGACGAACGGAGGCGAACCTCACCCGGCACACTCGCCGTCTCTAAATTGCTGTCCGTTTCGGCGAATTTGGTGAAATCGGTATATTGCGCCTGGCCGGCTCCACTCGACCAATCAGTTTGACTGAAATAACCCTGACTGGTGGAAAGCGTTTCTCCGGAGACCGTAACCAACGCTCCAGACAATGGCAAGCCGGTAGTAGCATCAACGACGACAACCAAGAGCTCTCGCTCCTGTTTCGGTACTAGAACCAAAGAAATCTCCTGGTCGGTGCCCGGCGATAAACGCAAAGGATTGATTGGTAAGGAACCGGCTAAGGCATAATTGCTCGTCTCCGGCAATAAGAATTGGTAAGTATCCCATTCCTGGGTCGGCAAATTGATTAAACCTGTGCCATCGGAAGTTAAAACATTGTCGTACTTGTAAACCGTCGGGGTCTGGCCAATTCTTTTCTGACCGGCTAAATTGATTGCCGCCCCCGACCGCGACGCGCAAGCGGAATTAATTGTCCGAACCTGTAAATGACTAGTTTGATCAATCGCAAAAGATAATTGCGTTAATTGACCGCCAGCGACCGTGGCTGGCGGAATCAGCGGATTAGGGTTGCCGACCGAAGCCACTATTGTCCCGTCGGAAGAATAACCGGTTTTGGACACCGTAACTCGGTAGGCCAACGCGCCGGGTGGAGTATCCACCAGCTGAAATATCCCGGTACTATTTGACACTTCGGAAATATCAATCGGACTGGACCCCTGGTCGTTCTGAATCCGAATCGTCGCGCCGGAAACCGGATCGCCGTTGGCATTAAAAACTCGGACAAAGAGCGAGCCGTTGCCGGAGGCGGTCTCCAAATTGCGCGGGGAAACCGTGGTTACCACCGATTGGGGAGTGAAGGTTCCGGTCGCGCAACTTTCGCAGGAAACGATGAACTCCACTTGCTTGTAGTCGGCCGGAGCCAAATCATTTTTGGTCGTACTGCCCAGCGTGCCGTCAAACGGATCGTCTATATTGCGCACACTGGCTGTTAGTTTGAAAGTTTTTCCCGAACGAACCAACGATTGCTCGCGTGGAATCTTGCCCGCTGGCACCCCGGCCACAATTCCCACTTCGCCATAGGGTAAGTTACGGGCGATTTCAATTTGTTCGTTAGCCAACATCATCGCCTCGGTTTTGACGCGCGCCGCGACCACTGCCTTCATCACCGCCGCAAAAGCTTGATAAGCGCCGACTACAACGACCAACAAAATAAAGGCCCCGACCAGAACCTCAATCAAGGTAAAACCGCTGGAACTCTTTGGCTTTTGTTTTTTTATTGATAATGCCCTAACCATAACAAAGGATTTTAATGAAAAATGTAAAGTGAAAAATGAAAAATATGATACAAAAAACCCTGCTATTTATTTTTCACTTTTCATTTTTCACTTTTCACTGCTACTTGATAGCAGAAGAAAGGCTGTACATCGGGCCAATCATGGCAATCACGAAAAAGCCAACGGCGATACCGATCACCACCATCAGAACCGGCTCGATGATGGTCGAGAGATTTTTAGTCGCCTGATCGATCTCACCTTCGTAAAAAGCCGCTCCTTCCGCCAAAAGTTTGGGCAGGTCGCCCGTCTCCTCCCCCACCTCGGTCAATTCCGTGGCCAGCACGGGAAAAAGTTTCGGATAGCCGGTCAGCACCGCAGACAGTAAAATTCCTTTTTCAATCTCACCGGCGGCGCTCTCGATTACCGGCCGATAAAGACGATTCTGAAGAATCTTGCCCGTAATCAACATCGACTCTGTCATACTCACGCCGGAAGAAATCAAAGAAGAAACCGTCCGCATCACCACCGCCGAATTGTATTCCCGAACCAGATTGCCGAGAACCGGGAGTCTGATCACGATCCGATCAACAGTGATTTGTCCAACTTCGGTCCGCAACCAAGCGAGGACCGCGATGATTAGCACCACCAAACCCACCAAGAAAAGCCAGATATTCGCAGTCAGCCAATCACTCGTACCGATTACCAGCCTGGTCGACAAAGGCAGTTCCACTTTTAAATCATTGAAGGTGGCCGACAACTGGGGAACCATAAAAGTCATCATCAGGATGGCGATGGCGACAATCGCGACAATAATGATCGCCGGATAAATCATCGCGCCGACGACTTTTCGCTTCAACTCGTAAGTCTTTTCCATTTGATCCTTAATGATTGTCAGCGCCTGTGGCAATTTGCCGGATTCCTCGCCAGCGGCGACCATCGCGGAAAAAACCGGCGGAAAAACCGTGGGATAATCTGCTAAGGCGGAGGAAAAACTTTCCCCGGAATTGACTTTGGTGAGCAAGTCGCGAATTATTCCCTTGAAAAAGGGACGAGTGGTTTGCCGGGCCAAAACCTCGAGCGAGCGGGCGAGCGATAGCCCGGCCGAAATCATCGAACTTAGGTTGCTAGCGAAAACGATCTTATCTTTCAAGCCGACACTTTTAAACAAGGAGCCCAGCGAAAAACTTTTTTTGGATTGAAGCGGTTCGGCGAAAAACACGGTCAGCCCCTCGTGACGCATATCCCGAGCCAAACTAAAACGATCGGGTGCTTCACGCACACCCTCCGTAATTTCACCCGAAGCGTTTTTGGCTTTAATTTTGAATAACATGAATTCAATGACGATTTACGATTGACGAATTACGAATGGACGAGGATTTTCATTCGACACTCGTCATTCGTCACTCGACATTGCGCGGTTACTCTGTAACCACGCGCAGTACTTCTTCCACCGTGGTGATTCCTTGTACACACTTGTAGATTCCATCCTCAATCATCGTCAGCATCCCCTCCTTCTTCGCCTGATTCTCGATTGCTTCAGACGTTTCCCCTTTCATCACCATTTCCTTGATCGCCGACGACATATAGAGCGCTTCGGAAATTCCCCGGCGACCAGAGTAACCATCTTTTGCCTCTTCGGTCGACACCCCGCGATAAAACGGCACTTGCGGCCAATCCAGATTTCCCTCGATTACTTTT
>JAPLZN010000118.1 GCA_026395035.1 Candidatus Vogelbacteria bacterium
TGAGCTTGAGCGCACCGATCGAGTAATTCCAGTGCAGGATTCTGGCGATGGCATCAAAATTCGTGCCGAAAAAATTAAAGTATTTAAAAATGAACAGCACTAAACAGGTCGAAATAATGCTGGTCCAGAGCCAAACTCGCTTTCTTTTACCCGAGGATTTTTCAATGTAGATCCCGGCCACATAGTCGATAGCAATCGTAATGAACAGGATGAAAATATACTTCGGAATAAAGGCCATGTAGAAGAGACAGCTGGCCAAAAGCAGCATAAAACCCCTTAGCTTGTGGGGCAAAAGGAAATATAGTAATGTAACCAAAGGAAAAAAAACGAAAAATTGCAGAGAGTTGAAAAGCATGGTTTAAAACTGAAGTAGGTAGATATTAACACGGAGGAGAAAATTAAAACATCCATTTTATGAGAGACGAGAAATCTGGCAAGCGTTCTGTCGGTAAGATGCCTAAGGGTCGGACGAAGCTGGAGCGGGCCTGGGAAAGCCGGGCCGAGCTCTTTTTGTGGGCAAAAAAGTGGCGGACGGTCCTGTCGGGCAGTTTTGTCCGGGGAACGACTCGCTGGTTTTCGGGTGCGCGCCTCAATATCACGGAAAATTGTCTGGATCGACATTTGCCTCTTCAGTCGGATAAAGTCGCAATCTATTGGGAACCCAATGATCCCGATGGCAAAGGTATAAGCTTAACCTACGGGGAACTTTCCCGGGCGGTTGGTCGAATGGCCAATGTTTTGCTGTCTCAGGGGGTAAAAAAAGGAGATTTTGTTTGTATTTATCTGCCAATGATTCCGGAGGCGGCCATAGCCATGCTGGCTTGTGCCCGGATCGGAGCGGTTCACAATTTCGTTTTTGGCGGTTTTTCCGCCAAGTCTCTGTCTGATCGAATAAATGATTGTGGAGCGCGGGTCTTGATTACCTGCGATGTCAGCCTCCGCGGTCCGAAGAAGATCGATTTTCGCGTGCTTGCCGAGCAGGCCCTTGCCGAGTGTCCCAAAGTAAAAAAGGTCTTATTTGTGGAAAACGGGACGAAGCGAAAACCACTGCCTTCGCTGTTCGTCTCGCTAAACAAAGAACTGGCGAAAGCTTCGCCAATCTGCGCTCCGACCTTGATCGGAGCGGAAGATCCGTTGTTCGTGCTCTATACATCCGGTTCCACTGGCCGGACGAAGGGTCTGCTTCATGCGGCCGGCGGCTACATGGTGTATGCGGGGTATAGTTTTAATGAAGTTTTCAATTATCAGCCCAAAGAGGTTTATTGGTGTACGGCCGACATGGGCTGGATCACCGGTCATACCTATAGCCTCTATGGACCACTCCTGGCTGGGGCCACGGTAGTTATGTTTGAGGGCGTTCCTACCTATCCAACGCCGAAACGCTATTGGGAAATAATCGAGAAATACAGGGTTAACATTTTTTACACCGCTCCGACAGTTATCCGAGCACTTGCCGCTTTTGGTCCAGACCAGGTCAAAAAGCTTAAACTAAAGTCCTTGCGCCTATTGGGATCAGTGGGTGAACCGCTAAACCAGGAAGCCTGGCATTGGTATCACCACTATATCGGCAAGGGACGATGCCCCATTGTCGATACTTGGTGGCAGACGGAAACGGGAGGGATCTTGATTTCGCCACCGAGCGGAGGTTTGACTAAACCGGGATCGGTAGGGTTGCCATTACCCCTAATCGATACGGCAATAGTCGATAGCAATGGCAAGGAAGTCAGAAAAGCGGGGGTGTCCGGATATTTGTGTGTTAAAGGTCCCTGGCCCGGCCTGGCTAAAACCATCCTCAATGACAGTGCTCGGTTCGTAAAAGGATATTTCTCCAAGATAAAAGGGTATTACTTTTCCGGGGATGCCGCTTGGCGGGATAGTGACGGGTACTATTTTGTTTCCGGCCGGGTTGATGATGTGATGAATGTTTCCGGTCAGCGAATCGGCAGTGCGGAAGTGGAAAATGCCTTGTGTCTGCATCCGGATGTGGCCGAAGCTTCAGTTGTCTCCTATCGGCATGAGATTAAGGGTGAAGGCATCTACGCTTTTATCGTCTTGAAACGCGACCGATTGGATGCCGATCTCTTAAGGGAGGAGTTGGTGGTAGCAGTTGCTCGATCGATCGGACCGACTGCTAAACCGGGCAAGATCCAGATCGTGACCGGGTTGCCTAAAACCAGGTCCGGTAAAATAATGAGGCGCTTGTTACGCCGCCTGGCGGCCGGAGAATCCTGCGTCGGCGAAGATCTCAGTACCCTGACCGATCAAAACGTGATTGTCGATATTGCCAAAGGTATTGTAGGCGAAAAATGAAGCTCCTCGCGGCCAAGCCGTCGAAGTAGCTTCATTTTTGAGACCCGGCGGTTCTCAACGTTCGCTTCGCTCACTGCTCTCTTCCACGGGGAAACACCCTGTTCCCCCGACCCCCTTCTGTCGCGCATTCATCCCCGCGGCAAGCCGACGGGGAATTCTGCGCTTGGATTAAAAAGCCTAGATCCTAAATTACAATCCGGGGAGCCCGACTCCCAAGTCAAAAAACTGGCGCGGAGGGATTGAAAAATTTCCCCGCGCCTTTTGTGTTTAATCCCCTCCTCTTTTAAGGAGGGGTGGCCGGAGGTCGGGGTGGTTGATTCAGGGTCTCCCAAATTGTTTTTAAAACTCCATCAAGATTTCTATAAATATCATTATTGATAAATCGCAAAAAACGGATACCACAAGATTCAATGAATTTTTGTCGGGTTTGGTCGTGGTCTTCGGCTTGCTGGCTTTCGAAGTGCGATTCGCCATCCAGTTCAATCGCTAAATTGGCTGTCGGACAAAAGAAATCTATAACAAACTTCCCAACTCCGTATTGGCGGCGAAATTTATAACCTTTGACTTGCCGGTTTTTCAGCTTTGACCAAAGGATAACTTCTGCTGTCGGCATTGAGTTTCGGAGAAGCTTTCGCTTTGATGCTTCTTTCTTTTGATTGAAGATAATTATCATGGTCAACCGCCCCGGCGAGTACGCCACCCCGCCTTAAAAAGGCGGGGATTAGGTTCCCATCCTTGGACGATATTGTAGCGCTTCCGACAAGTGCCCTTGTGTGATATCCGACGCTTCCTCCAAGTCGGCAATCGTGCGGGCGAGTTTTACGACCCGATGATAGGCGCGGGCGGAGAGGTCTAGTTTCTTGGCCGCTTCGTTTAAAAAACGGGAGAGTTCTTCGTCAATCGCGGCATAGCGCACAATTTCGCGAATACTCATCTCGCCGTTGGTTTTTATTTTCAATCCGGCGTCCGCAAAACGGGAGAGCTGAATTTGGCGCGCGCGGATGACGCGCGCGCGAATCTCGGCCGATGACTCCCCGCCCGCTCCCTTCTGACTCAATTTTTCGTGATCAATTTGTGGGACATCCAGCCAGAGATCAATGCGGTCCACGATTGGTCCGGATAATTTTTTCTGGTAGCGATTTATATCACTCGCACTACAAGTGCAGGCGCGGGTTTTGGAATTGTTATAACCGCACGGACAGGGATTCATGGTGGCGACTAAAATAAAATTGGCCGGGAAGAGCATTGTGCCTTTAGAACGGCTGATGGAAATCATCTTGTCTTCCAATGGTTGGCGCAAAGATTCCACGACCCGTTTTTCAAATTCGGGAAATTCATCCAAAAACAGCACGCCACGGTGCGCCAGAGTAATTTCGCCTGGCTTCGGCCAGGCGCCACCGCCGACGATGGAAATATGCGAGCTGGTGTGGTGCGGACTGCGAAAAGGTGGTGTGGTCACGATATCGTCTTCCAGCGTACCGGCGACCGAGTGAATGCCGGTGGCTTCCACGATTTCATCGTAGGAAAGTGGTGGCAAGAGACCGCAAAATGCCTTGGCCAACATTGACTTGCCGGTTCCCGGCGGGCCGTACATCGCGGCGTTGTGTCCGCCCGCCGCGGCAATTTCCAGGCCCCGTTTGGCGCTTTCCTGTCCGCGCACATCGGCAAAATCAAAAGCACTTTCGCGTTCGTCTGGGGCGATTTCCGTTTCCGGCTGGATGGTGATTTGAAAAGAAGGTTCCGCCCCCTCTTCTTTAATTTGTTTTTCGGTCGGTTTAACTGCCGATTGGAGATGATTGATAATTTCGGAGAGCGACTGACAAGGGAAAATTTTTATCCCCCGAATGAGGGCGGCTTCGCGGGCATTGTCAGCTGGCAAAAATACCTCCTCAAAACCTTTTTTCTGCGCCGCTTCTACCAACAGCAAAGTTCCCCGTCCGGAGCGCAGTTCGCCGGTCAGCGACAATTCGCCAAGAAAGATTTTTTTCTTGGGATTGAATTTTATTTCTCCTTCGGCCAAGAGATAACCGAGCGCAATGGCCAAATCAAACTGTGAGCCCTCTTTCTTGATATCGGCCGGCGCGAGTGAGACGATGATCTTTTTACTGCCCTTGGTGATCGGTTTGAAACCGGAATTTTTGATGGCCGCGCCAATGCGGTCCTTGTCTTCACCGATCGCTTTGTCGGCCAAACCGACAATGGAAAAGGCATGCATTCCGCGTGAGATGTCCACTTCCACATCTACAATACTTGGTTTAAGGCCGTTCGTCTGGACGGTATGGAGTTTGGCGAGCATAACTTAATTATAAATTAAAAATTATAAATTAGAAATGCATTTCGTATTGTCATTCCTGCGCAGGCAGGAATCTTGTTCAATCAACACCTTAAGATTCCTGCCTGCGCAGGAATGACATCAATACAGAGATTGCTTCGTCGCTCTACTCCTCGCAGAACCAACACAAAAAAACGGGTCTCCCCGTTTTTTATGTTGGTTTTAATTAAAGTGGTAATCCGTCCTCCTCTTCCATGTGATGCTTGCAGGTTCGCGCGCTTGGGTTAGCTTCCAGGCGATCGGCTTCAATCGGCTCGCCGGAGATTTCGCAGATACCGTATTTGCCAGTGGTCATTTTTTCTAGCGCCAGATTTACTTTTTGCAGTTGCTTTTCCAGCGGTAATTCCGTTGCCTTGCGCTCTACCAAACCTTCCAGCTCATTGGCGACTTCGTCGCTCACATCGCTCCCGCCCGGATTTTCTTCGCGCTTTACATCCCAGTCCCCCGGTTCGTTCTTGTCGGGCGTGGCAAAAGAGCTCAATTCGGCGGTTAATTTGGCTTTTTCCGCTTCCAACTTTTGTTTTAAGGCTTCGGTGTCCATGGGTGTTTTTCTTAAATTAACGGTGGCTAGTATTGAGTTTATTGTAACAAATGTTTGGCTTAATTCAACACCCGTCCTCGGGTGTCATTCCTGCGAAAGCAGGTATTGTCATCCCGGGCTTGACCCGGGATCTTATCCAAGATTCCTGCTGGAGTTTACCCCGGGCTCTGGCCCGGGGCCTGAGCCCGGAATGACAGTACAAAAACTAGCGGTTATCGCCAGCTATCTGCTCCGGGGCGTATTGTACACCTGGTAAATGTGATACAAGGCTTCGTCGCTTTGGGCGACGACCAGCGTTTGGCGGTCCAGGAAGGTATAGACGAGGGCCGTTTTGCCATCAGCTCCGCGCAGAACTCGGGTGTCCAGATTTTTTAGTACCCGATATTCAAACGCTTGTTTCGCGGTGACGGCGGTAATGTCACTGCTACCGAGGCTCTGGAAGATTTGCCGAACCCAACCATTTTCATTATCGAGCAGGGCGCGATAGACATTGTCAAAGGGGTCAATTTTCAAGACTAGAAATAATGA
>JAPLZN010000123.1 GCA_026395035.1 Candidatus Vogelbacteria bacterium
GGAAAAAGGTTTCCGACCGGAATTTCCACCGGAAGTCGAAAAAGACGCCGAAAAAGCTAAAAACATCGCCTTAACCGAAGCCGCCGAAGAAACGAAAAAACGGCGAGATTTTCGCCAAGTCCCGACCTTCACCATCGATCCCGTCGATGCCAAAGACTACGACGACGCCCTCTCGTTCCAAACCCTGCCAAACGGCAATTTCGAGGTCGGCATCCATATCGCCGATGTCGCCTACTTCGTCCGTCCGGGTACAGTGCTGGATGCCGAGGCACGCAAGCGCGCTACTTCGATCTATCTCGTCGATCGCACAATCCCGATGTTGCCGGAAGTCCTGTCAAACGGCATGTGTAGTCTAATAGAAGCGGAAGACCGCTTCGCCTTTTCCGCCGTGTTCGAAATAGATAAAGAGGGCGACATCAAAACCGAATGGTTCGGCCGGTCCGTCATCAATTCCAATAAACGTTTCAGTTATGAACAAGTGCAAAAAATTCTCGATGATAAAAACGGGCAATTCTTCACCGAACTCGACACCCTAAATAAATTGGCTTATAAGTTACGCGAGAAGAAGATCGAGGCCGGCGCGCTGTCTTTCGAAGATGAAGAAATTAAATTCAAATTGGACGAAGCCGGCAAGCCGATTGCGATCACCAAAAAAGAACGAACCGACTCCCACAAGCTCGTCGAGGATTTTATGCTCCTAGCCAACAAAAAAGTGGCCGAGTTTGTGTCCAAAAAAGTAAAGGACCAGCCGCACAAGTTCGTTTATCGCATTCACGAGTCGCCCGATCCGGACAAGATGCTCGCCCTGCAGGAGTTTCTTCGCCCGCTCGGCTACAATATTACGATCAAGGGCAAAAAAATCAGCTCGGCCGAGCTTAACAAATTGCTCGAATCTTCGGTCGGCCAGCCGGAAGAAACGATGGTCCAGCGCGCCGCAATTCGCACGATGTCGAAAGCGATCTACTCGATGCAAAATATCGGCCACTACGGCTTAGCTTTCGCTCACTATACACATTTTACTTCGCCAATCCGCCGTTATCCCGACCTAATGGTCCATCGCCTGCTCGCGATTTATCTGTCCGGTAAACAGCCAGTCGGGGAAATGCTGTCCGATTATTCATCGCTTGCGATCCATTGTTCCGACATGGAAAAACGCGCCGCCGAAGCCGAACGCGATTCGGTCAAATACAAACAAGTCGAATACATGAAAGAGCGCATCGGGCAGGAGTTTAACGGCATCGTTTCCGGTGTCACCGAATGGGGCATTTACATCGAAGAATTAGAAACGAAAGCCGAAGGCATGATCCGACTGGCCGATTTAGCTAATGATTATTTTGTCCTTGATCAAAAAAATTACGCGGTCGTCGGCGAACGGACGAAAAAGCGTTACCGACTCGGAGACTTACTTCGGTTTAAGGTAAAAAAAGCCGACTTGAACAGAAAAATCCTCGACTTCGTTCCCGTTTAACCAGAAAAGAAAAAGGGCCACCAGTGGCCCTAAATTAAAATCATTCAAACAAACTGATCCCCCGATCAGAAGCGCCATCAGCAATGGCGTAAGCTGAATCCGTGTCCGCGAGCATCCTCGCGTAAATGTGCCTCTCCTTCGAACGCCGCTCGATGACCGACGAGCATCAGGCCGTCCGTCGTCGGAAACAGGCTTCGGACATAGGCCTTGAGACGATCAAGTCTGGCCTCCGGCCCATCGGAATCAGTTAGCGGAAGCGTATTCTCCGGTACGCTCCGTCTTGGCTCAACAGCCATCTTCCTCTTCTTCATAGAACAATCCCTCCTAGGATTTTGAGACCCTTGGGTCCTTAATATTTATATGCCAGACAAAAAGAATAGTCAACAACAGAAACAATTACGGATTATAAATTACGGATTACGGATTTAGCTTTGATGTTTTCTGGATTGACCCAAGTATCCTAACTATCCTTTCGCAATCCAAACTTATTGAGTTAAATTCGTTTTCTGATATAAATTTTGTTTCTTTAAGCAACCGTAACCAATAATGTGTTTCTCTCGCTTCCTTATAAGCAATCGTTATTTTCGTTATGAAATCTTTTTTAGATTGGCCACCAATCGCTTCTTCTATGTTAGCCCCAATCGAGGTACCACTTCTTAATATTTGTTTAGCTAAAATATATTCTTTCTTTTTCTCAACGAGATGCTTGTAAAGTCCGATTATCCGAACTGCAAAACTAAAGCTTTCTTTTTGAATTAAATTTTCTTTCATCCGTAATTCGTAATCCGTAATTCGTAATTACTTTGCGTAGGCTTCAGCCTCTTCAAATCTAATCGAGAGCAATTTCGAGATCCCGTCCCCGCCCATCGTAATGCCGTAGATAATACCGGCCCGCGACATTGTTTCGCGATTGTGAGTAATCAGGATCAACTGAGAAGATTTTGAAAGGGTTACGATCATGTCGCCGTATTTGCGCGAGTTCGCTTCGTCAAGCGCCGCGTCGGTTTCATCCAAAATCAAAAACGGTGGCGGATTGACCGACGACATGGCAAAGAGAAGCGCAATCGAGGTCAGTGCCCGTTCCCCGCCGGATAACATTTGCAAACCCTTGATTTTTTTGCGTGGCAAAGACACAGCAATATCAATCCCTTCCTTGATGACTTCTTCCATCGGCACGCCGAAGCTTTGAGCGAAGGCGACGGGCAAGCCATTTTCTCCATCCCCATCTTCAACCTCCTTCCTTTTCTTTTCCGGAGCTACGACATTCAATTCCGCGTCACCGCCGTCAAACATCAGCATAAAATACTTTTTAAACTCGCGATTGATTTTAACAATTCCCTCTTTGAATTCGGTATCCAGCCGTTCTTTCAAATCCTTGATGACAATCTTCAAATCCTCCTTACTCTTTAACAGGTCGTTATGCTCCCGTTCCAGATAAGCATCCCGGTCGGCCGTTTCCTTGTATTCCGACAGTACATCCGTCCCCTCCACTCCCATGTCTTCCAGCCGGATTTTTAACCGTTCAATTTGCCGGCGCTTGACTTCCTGTTCCGCGCGATCCCCTGCCGCGTCATACCCAGCCGGTAAGACAAAGTTTTCGTACAATTTAATTTCCTGATTCACTAGCACCAACCCCTCGCGAATTTCCGTTTTAAATTGTTCCTCCTCCAATAGTAATTTTTCTTCATGCGCTCGCACCGTTTCCAGCTGACTGCGCAATTCACTGCGCCGGCTGCGCAATTCAAACACTTCTCGCTCGGCTCCGCGTGTCGCTTCCTTGGATCGGTCAATTTCCTGTTTGCGATCAGCCAGCTCGCGCGCCAATTTAATTTCTTCGGCGTCCAGCTGTTTTATTTCATCTTCAATCCGGGTTTTTTCCATCCTCAATTTGGCCACCTCGGCTTCAATGTCCGCCAAAGACAAGCCCGCCGGCGCATGATGCTCGGCGCGAAACTTTGCCAGCAGATTTTTGATTTGCCCCACCACTGTTCGCACGGCATCTAGAGTCTCACCTTGTTCGGCCTCGGTCAAAAACGAATCCAAACTGACGAGCACTTGCTCCACCCGGGCCAAGTCAATCATCCGGGCGGCGGCCTCTTCCGGTCGGGATAATTTTTCGCCCTTAATCTCAATCATTCCTTCCAGCCGTCCTAAGCCGCGCGCCAATTCGTCTTTTTGCCGAGCGTTTTGCCGTAATTTATTTTCCAACTCGGCCAGCTCGCTCGTCTCGTCGGGACTAATCGCGTGGGAAATCGCCGCTTCGGCTGCCCGCAATTTTTCCTCTGTCCGCGCCAGTTCCCCCGCCGGTCCATCTTTGTCGTTTTTAATCCGCGCGCGAAAATCCTGCAAATAGGCCTCCTCTTTTTTTAGGTATTCCAAATACAGCGCCTTCAATTCTTTGCGCATCTCGTCGGCCTTTTCAATTTTCTCCACCTGTTTTTTTAGGAATTTGAGATGAGGTGCAATTTCCCGCCGCAGGGATTCGACTTGTTTTATGTTGTCTTCAGTTTTGTCCAGTTTCTTCTCACTTTCTTCCATCTTCCACTGATACAGTCGCAAGCCCAGAGCTTCTTCAATCATTTCTCGCCGTTCATACAGATTGGCATTCAAAATCCGGTCGGCCTCACCCTGATTAATGATATGGTGGCCGGACGAACCAAGCGACACCGAGGAAAGAAGTTCGTAAATATCTTTCAGACGGACTTTGGTACCATTGATGGAATACTCGTTCGTACCGTCACGCAAAACTTCGCGCGTCACCACCACTTCGTCGTAATCCACCGGAAACTTTTTCTCTGTATTATCAAAAGCAATCGACACCGCCGCGCGACCCAACCGGGACCCGCCCCCTCCCCCACCGTTGAAAATCAAATCTTCGCCCCGCTTCCCGCGCAATGATTTGAGCGACTGTTCCCCCAACCCCCAGCGAAACGCCTCGGCAATATTTGATTTTCCGGATCCGTTTGGACCGACAATCGCCGTAATCGGGGCATCAAAAACCAGCTCGGTCTTCCGAGCAAACGATTTAAACCCCGACAATTCCAGCCGTTTCAGCATTCGTTAAATTATATAGTGAAAAGCGAAAAATGAAAAATGAAAAACAGAAATGAATCGTATTCCCGCCGGCCGATGGACTCGGCTGGCCGTAGATAGACACCCCTCCTTCGCCTCGCTTCAGCGGGCAAGGAGAATGACCTTTCAGCTACTACCCCCTATGGATAAAGAGGAGTCGGAAGACCCTAAAGCTCCGGCGAGCCTCGCGCAACCAATTAGAAAATAACAAGAAGTGAGCCGGTGGGAGGCGCTGTTTGAGCGATGTACTCATCGCGAGTTCGCCGGGGGCCGTGCGAGCGACTTGATTATTTTCTTGATTGGCGAGCGGAGGAATTCGCCAGCCAGCGAATATCCGTGCCCGCCGGAGGTTTGGGGTCGGACGATAAATACAAACCTGGATTCCCGCCTGCGCGGGAATGACACGACGAAGGATTAAGAATTCCAATTCTTAATTTCCAATCCGTTCCGCGCCGCTTCCTGTTCCGCTTCCTGTTTGGAATGGCCGGTACCTTCGGCGATTTGTTCCTCGCCGATAAATAAACCGACAGTGAATTTTTTGTTATGATCGGGACCCGCTTCGGAGAGAATTTTATAATTCGGCGTCACGCCATTGATATCCTGCGCTTTTTCCTGAAAATAGCTCTTGGCGTCCAGCCATGATTTATCCGCCACAATTTTTTCGGTCATCGGAAAAATATTATCAGCCAAGAATTTAGCCGCCGCGTCGTAACCCTGATCCAAATAAATCGCCCCCGTGAGGGCTTCAAAAGCATTGGCTAGAATAATCTGTCGGGCTCGGCCGATATCCTTCGCTTCGCCCTTGGACAGAAACATGCAATCGTTCATTTCCAGTCCAGTCGCCACTTCCGACATCGTATTCGCGTTCACCAGCGCCGCGCGAATGGAAGTCAATTCCCCTTCCGGCGTCTGCGGATATTTACGGTACAGAAAATCGGTCACTACCAATTCCACTACCGCATCGCCTAAAAATTCCAGCCGTTCGTTGTGTTCCAGTGCCAATTCTTTGTGCTCATTTAAATAGGAACGATGAAGAAAGGCCTGCTTTAACAAGCTCTTATCTTTGAAGGTTACTTTTATTTTATTCTCAAATTTGCTTAATTCCATTGTATTTGTTTACCGAATTGTGTCATACCGGCGGAGGCCGGTATCCAGGTCGGTTTTTTGTGGTCTTCTCCTGGATTCCGGGTCAAGCCCGGAATGACAATACCCAGCTATCTTTATTTCAAAATAATTTTAATCCCCTTCGTGATAATCGGCAAAATATCATCATAAATCTTGAGGTCAGCAATCTCCGCCAACGGAAACCACTGCACTTTATCCAGCCCGCCCTTTTTTGCCATGGCAATCACCTCCGGATTTTTGGCCTCGGCCAAAAAGTAGGTCACCTGCTTGCGCAACTTGCCGAGTTCCGGATCGCTGGCAATATATTCATTGAAGCCGATTTCCTCTTTCGGGTCAATGTCCAGGTTCATTTCCTCTTTAATTTCCCGGCGAACGCCAATCGGCACATCTTCCCCTTCTTCAATATGTCCCTTGGACAGCGTCCAGTAGCCGAAAACATCGTGGACCAACCCGAGCGATAATACCCCGCCGACCGTTCCATAGACCACCGCCCCGCCCAGCCGTTCAATCGGCATCCGCTCGTAAGGAATATCCTTAATCCGCTTTTTCTTGGCCGGCACATCATCTTTACCCGGCTCGCCCATTTCTTTATACACCGCGCCCAAGACGCCGTTCACGAACCGACCGCTGTTTTCCCCACCAAAAGTTTTGGCCAGTTCAATCGCCTCATTGATCGCCACCCGTGCCGGCACTTCCGTCTTGTCACCAAATAACAGTTCAAACAGGCCCATCCGTAAGATGTTCC
>JAPLZN010000116.1 GCA_026395035.1 Candidatus Vogelbacteria bacterium
TATTGCCGACGGCTTGGCGAACGAAGCGATGGATCAAAGTTCAAAACAGGCCCTATTTTGAACGATTAAAGATTAAGAATTACGGATTACGAATTAAAAAATACCAGAACTTTTGTTCTGGTATTTTTTAATTTAGCTTTGGCGGAATTGTTTTCCTCGTACGACGAGATTGGTTTCCTCTTTTTCAGCCTTAAATGTTTCTCGAATATAGGCCAAAGTTTTGTCGACGTCGAATGGTTTGCAGGAAAAGACGTCTAAGAAGAATGTTTTATCGTGCGGATAGGTGTGGATTGAGATATGTGATTCGGCGATGACTACCACGCCAGTGACACCATAATCGTCAGGTTTGTCGGCCCCATCGTAATAAAGGCAATATGGCTGGGTCAGCTTGTGCATGCCCAATATTTCCGGCAGTTTGGAGAGGAACTGAAAAACTGTTTGCATATCGCTTATTGGCTCGATCGGACAATCGTAGCCGTCATAAGTGAGATGCGGGCCGTAGCCCTTACTGATCTCTTCGGCGGTAGGAATAAAAACTGCCTTAGAGATCCCCGGTACAATGTTGTTCATCTAATTTCATAAAATATATTATATTTGATAATTTTTTCTGATAATTTTTCGTCCTCGCTTAGACGAAAAAACATAATGAGTTATAGTATAGGGAATTGTGACGAGAATACAAGAGGATAACCGCCGATTTTTAACGAGCGAAGCGATTGTGAAAATCGAGCGCCCCGGGACCCACCCGGGGTCCAGGGTTTTTCTAAGTCTAATGACCGATTGGCATAAAATTTTTATCGTTTCCAGTTTAAGTTTTTTAGGCGGAGCGTGGCTCGGGACGATTTTTGTTGACGACTGGACGGTTGGAGTATTAGCCGGACTGATTTTTCTAACACTGATTTTACTCTTCGGCCGGATTCTGGCCCGCCAGCCGGCGTTTATTTATTTTGGTCTGATTATTTTATCCGGGTTTTTGCTGGGTCTCGGCCGAACCTATTTGGTGAAAGATTACTCGGGGGAGTTAGATGGTTTTTTAGGGCAAAAAGTTAGTTTTCGGGCGGAAATTACCGCCGAACCGGACGAACGGGAAACTCTGACCAGATTAACTGTTCGGCCGGAAAGTTACGGGGCAAAAATCCAAATTACGGCTGAGCGCTATCCGCCGTACCGGATTGGTGATTTGATTTCGGTGACGGGGAAATTAAATCGTCCGGATACTTTTTCCACCAGTACGAATAATTTTGACTACGGTGCTTACTTGGCGAAAGACGGAATCTATTATCAGACATACAAACCGCAATTGTCTCTTTTCAAACGGCCGACGGTTGGGATAATTGTCTGGTTGGCTGAGTTGAAAAGTCAGCTGTTGGGAAAAATTGCGCAAATTTTACCCGAGCCGGAATCATCACTGTTGGCGGGTATTTTGCTGGGAGCGAAAAAAGCGTTGGGGACGGAAATCACGAACGATTTTCGGGCGGCCGGTGTTTCGCATATCTTGGTTTTGTCCGGTTACAACATTACTTTTGTAGCGGAAAATGTGCTGGCGGTTTTTTGGCTACTACCGCGCGTTCTGGGCGGGGTCGTCGGTTTCGCTGTTATGATTGCCTTTGGTTTATTGGCCGGCGGTGGCGCAGTTGTCTGGCGCGCCGTCTTGATGGCTCTGATTGCTTTTTACGCCAAACTGACTGGTCGGCTTTTTGATGTCGCCGCCGCCATTTTGTTTTCGGCGGTTGCGCTTGTCGCCTATCGTCCCAATTCACTGACCGCCGATTTGGGTTTTCAGTTGAGTATTATGGCGCTCATCGGGATTGTCTATGTGTCGCCGTGGCTTGCTGAGCGATTTTTCGGCTGGATTAAATCAAAATTTTGGCGGGAATTAATAGCCAGCACTTTTGGCGCGCAATTGGCGGTTTTACCGTTGTTGTGGCAGGCAACCGGGCAAGTCTCGGTGCTGGGTTTTATTTCCAATTTGGCTATTTTACCGCTGATTCCCTCCGCGATGGGAGTGGGAGCGACTGCGCTGGGTTTGGGTTTTATCTCCACGATCCTGGCTTGGCCGGTGAGTGTCGTTTCCCTGATTTTATTGAAAACAATTCTCTGGCTGGCGCATTGGTTCGCTTCTTGGCCGCTGTCGGGTTTAACGTGGAATTATTCGTCGTGGTGGCTAGTAATTATTTATTATTTATCGCTGTTTCGCCCAGTGGTTAAATACTGGCAAACAAAAATTGCGAGTGAATCCTTGCTTCGTGTCATCCCGGGCTTGACCCGGGATCCAGTTTAACCACAGTTTCCGGAGACAAGACCTGGATTCCGGCTCGGGGGCCGGAATGACAACAGGGAGAGTTTTTGGCCTTTTGTAATTCAAAATATTGTATGATAACAGCTGTGAACCAAGAAAATAATAATTTGTTTGCCAAATTTCGCTGGCTGACTATTGTCCTGCTTCTTTTTGGTAATCTCTATATCTGGGGTACGCTCTGGCAATTTAGCGGACAAAACTTAATGGTCGCGTTTTTGGATGTCGGTCAGGGTGACGCGATTTTAATTCGCGCGCCTGGCGGTCGCACAGTACTCATTGATGGCGGACCCGGGAAAAATATCTTGCGCCGGATCGCCAGTGAATTACCGTTCTTTGCCCGGTCGCTGGATTTGCTGATTGAAACGCATCCCGATACCGATCATGCTGGCGGTTTGCCGGATGTCGTTGGAAAATATACCGTGCGTGGGATTTTGAAACCCTGTCTAAACGCCGACAATCCGTATGATCAGGCGCTGGATAAAATTGCGAGCGAAAAGAAAGTTAAAGAAATTTGCGCTACCGCGGGGCAAATTATTGATTTGGGCAGCGGTGCCAAATTAGAGATTTTATATGCGGGAGAAGGGGAACGAACGGATACGAATGGTGCCTCGGTGGTAGTGCGCCTGTACTATGGCGCGACCAGCTTTCTTTTGATGGGCGACGCAACCGTGAAAGAAGAAAAGTATTTGGTCTATTACGCGCCCGAAAAGTTAGACGCTGACGTCTATAAAGTATCGCATCACGGCTCTCGCGAATCCAACGACGAACAATTTTTGCAATTAGTCAGCCCGCAAATTTCCGTTATCTCGGTTGGCGCCGGTAATCGCTACGGTCACC
>JAPLZN010000081.1 GCA_026395035.1 Candidatus Vogelbacteria bacterium
AACATCTGCGCTGTTAGGGATGATGGCAATCCTGTATAAGCCAGTAAAGATGAGCGATTATATCCGGGCAATAGTTAAAAAATTATCATTTAAAAAATTCGGTCGAATTGATTAAACTTAAATAAATACAATTATGAACTACAAATACGCTGCCTACCTAAGAAAATCTAGCGAGAGCAGGGAACGTCAAGCCCTATCAATAAAGTCGCAAAAAGCAGAAATACTTAGAGAGTTTCCCAATATTGATGTCATCGAGTGGATCAGTGAAGAAAAAAGCGCATTTAAGCCATATAAGCGTCCTAAATTTGATCAGATGATGAAAAGTATTTACAAGGGTAAAATTGAAGGTATCCTTGCCTGGCACCCGGATCGGCTGTCCCGTAATGAAATTGACGCCGGTACCTTCACCTACGCGGTTAGAATAGGGGCAATCAAAGATCTAAAGTTCGTAAGTTACAACTTCTTCAATTCACCGGAAGGTATAAAGCAGCTTCAAAACTCTCTCACTGATTCACAATACTCTTCCGCCAAACTTAGCATTGATGTCAAACGCGGGCTAACCGAAAAACTCAAAATGGGCCGCATGCCAACCGTCGCGCCGATTGGCTATCTGAACACAAAGTTAGCCACCAGGGGAGAAAATAAAATCATTGTGGATCCCAAGAGGTTCAAGATTGTCCGACAGATGTGGGACCTGATGATTGCTGGAAATCACAGCGCGCAACAGATCAGAGATATTGCCACAGAGAAATGGGGCTTACTGACGCAGAAAAAGAAAAAGATCGGCGGGCGACCGATTGGGTATACCAGCGTCTACAATTTGTTTTCCAACATTTTTTACACTGGTCAATTTACCTACCACGGACAATTATACCAAGGCGATCATGAGCCAATGATCACGATGGCAGAATACGATCTGGTCCAGAGACGATTAGGAGAACATGGCACTCCCCGTCCCAAAACACACAGCTTTGCCTATGGCTGTGGCACTTTTAAGTGTGGCGAATGCTACTACCCGATTATCAGCATTGAGAAGATTAAGTACATCAAAACCGAGAACCTGACTAGGGTCTATAATTTGTATTATTGCGGTAATACCGGCAAAGTTGTCTCCTGCGGACAACACAAGCACCTAAACGAGATCGAGCTGGAAAAACAGCTCAAAGTCGAACTCTTTAAATACACGATTGATCCAGAATTCCTTCATTGGGCGCTGGAAGTAATGAAAGACAACAATGTCGCCGAAGTAGTAACGGAAAAAGATATCAAAGAAAGCGTGATTAAAACAATAGAGAGCAAGCAGGGAGAACTGAATAAACTGATCCAGATGGCTATGAAAGGATTTATTTCTGACGAGGAATTCAAATCGTCTCGAGCCGAACTTGACGTGATAATCCACAGTCTAAAAAGCCAGCTCAAAATTACAGAGAGCGACAAAGAACAAGACCTGACGGAATTAACCGAGAAGGCCTTCGTTTATTCCACCTATGCCTTGATTGCGCTCCAAAATGGCGACAAACAGACTAGAAAAGAGGTCGTCAAAAGCCTGGGCTTGAACCGGACGATAAAAGACAAAAAACTCAATGTTGTAGCCTTCGAATGGTATGACGCAATCAGAAAAGGCTACTTTAATATAAAAGAAATTCTGGCTCGTATTGAACCAGAATTCTCTTGTAAACAAAGGAGTATTTATGATTTTCCTACCCTCTGTTCAATATTGCGCGGGCGATGGGTGTTGAGCCCACGACCTCTGTCGTGACAGGACAGTGCTCTACCGTTGAGCTACGCCCGCAACTGTTGTATTCTACACGATTTAGGACCTTTTTCAATCCTGTGCCGAGGGTGGGGATCGAACCCACATACTCCACTTTATGAGTGTGGCGCTAGAACCAATTCAGCTACCCCGGCATCTATTTGTTTCTTTATTGCCTTAATCAGTCCCTGAACCCGATATCGCAAGTTAGTGCCACACCGCACCTTCAAATGCATAACCCCAAAATACGAGTCATAATTTTCATAAACCTTCTTTTGAACTGTCCTAACAAAATATGGCTTTCTTAGCTGAGCCAAAGGCAATTGTAGCAGATTAGCCCAAAATTTCAACACTTTTTTGACTCTTGGTCGATGCATCTCATTTATCGATAGGCAGAGGACCAAATCTTCCGCTCGAACATCCACAACCTTAACCAGCCAATAATACATCAATTTAATCATATCCGGATCAGAATTGATTATCGTGAAGACCCCCTCTGTCTTTCTTCCTTCGGCCCAGTATAAAGCAGCCCCGACAAGCAACAGATCCCTATTTGACATTAATCCAACCTCTCCTTCTCCTAATTGGTCATAATGACAAATATTGTCTAACTTCTTTTGATGGTTAGCTTGCGCTCCAATGATTCTCCCTTTTACTGAACGGTTTTTTAAATTTTCTTTTTGATATAGAGATAACGAAACTTCGCGACACCAGAGACTAACTGTGCCTTTTGTCACCTCTAATTTATCCGCTATCGATTTCAAGCTTAGACCGGTTCTTCTCATCTTCAAAGCCAATAACCTTTTTTCGAACTTAGCCATAATACAATATATTGTATTATGGCATGAGTTCTATTTCAAGTGGATAACTTTTCCTAGACTATCCTCTTCCGCTTCAACAACAGTGAATTGGTCACTACCGATACCGATGACGAAGCCATCGCCACTGAAGCCAGAATCGGCGAGAGGAGCCAGCCAAAAAATGGATAAAGAACCCCCATCGCGACGGGAATCAAAATTACATTATAGCCAAACGCCCAGAATAAGTTTTGTTTGATTGTCCGCATCGTCTGTTTGGACAACTTAATTGCCGCCGCCACCGAGCGAATATCTTTGTTTACCAGCGTGATATCGGCCGCTTCAATCGCCACATCCGTTCCCGAGCCCATCGCAATCCCGACCAGGGCCGCCGCCAAGGCCGGCGCGTCATTGATGCCATCCCCCACCATCGCCACTTTTTTCCCTTGCCGTTCCAGCTCGCGTACCTTGCTTTCTTTTTCACCCGGCAGCACTTCCGCAAAGACATTTTTGATCCCCAATTTGCCCGCAATCGCCGCCGCCGTGCGTTTATTGTCCCCAGTCAACATATAGACATCAATGTCCATTTTTTCCAGCGCCCGGACCCCTTCCAGAGCGCTCTCCTTGACCGTATCGGCCACCGCCAAGAGCGCCAGCAATTGTCCACCACCCCCCAACAACATCACGGTCTTGCCGTCGCTTTCTAATTTTTCTATTTCGTCTTTCCGCGTCAACCAATCAATCCCCTCTCGTTCCAATAATTTTCGATTGCCAAATACATATAATTTTTCAGCAATTACCCCTTCCACCCCCTGCCCGGCCACCGCCTGAAACTTGACCACTGGTGATAAAATTAATTTTTGTTTGTCGGCCTCCGCCACGATCGCTTCTGCCAAGGAATGTTCCGAACCTTTTTCCAGCGCCGCCGCCAGCGCCAAAACTTTGTCTTCCGGCAACTCTCCGGTTACCACGATATCCGTCACTTCCGGCTTTCCCTTCGTCAGCGTACCGGTCTTGTCAAAGATTACGGCAGTTATTTTGTGCGCCAATTCCAAACTCTCGGCGTCTTTAATCAAAATCCCATGCTCGGCCCCCTTGCCGGTACCCACCATAATCGCCGTCGGCGTCGCCAAGCCCATCGCGCACGGGCAGGCGATAATCAAAACAGCAATCGTGTTTAAGATCGCGTACAATAGGGCGCCCGGTCCACCAAAAACATACCAGCCAACAAAAGTGAACACAGCCAAGATCATTACAATGGGCACAAAATAGGCCGACACCGTATCCGCCACCCGCTGGATCGGCGCTTTTGAGCCCTGAGCGTTTTCGACTAGTTTAATTATTTGCGCCAGCATCGTTTCGGACCCAACCTTCGTCGCCCGAAAAGTAAATGAGCCTGTTTTATTGATGGTCGCTCCTACCACCGTGTCACCCGACCACTTATCTGTCGGCAAGCTTTCGCCCGTCACCATTGATTCATCGACAGCCGATTCTCCGTCTTCTATTACCCCGTCAACGGGAATCTTTTCTCCCGGCCGAACCCGCACCAAATCACCGATAATTACTTCCGCCAGCGGAATATCAATCTCCCGCCCGTCTCGCACCACCCGGGCCGTTTTGGCCTGCAAGCCGATGAGTTTCTTTATCGCTTCACCGGTGCCCGCTTTGGCTTTCGCCTCAAAGTATCGCCCCAGCAAAATTAAACCGATTACGAGTGTAGCCACATCAAAATAAGGCATCGGCTCGATCCCGGCTTTTTCTACCACCGCCGGCAGGGCCGTTACAAATACTGAATATAAGTAGGCGACCGTTGTGCCAAGCGCCACCAAGGTGTCCATGTTGGCGGTGCGATGTTTGAGCGCCGGAATCGTGGCACGATAGAAAACCAGTCCGATCCAAAATTGTACCGGTGTGGCCAAAACCAACTGAAACCAGAAATTGCGAAATAATTCGGGCGCCGTCTCCATTAAACCCGGAAAACTCCCCCAGAAGATTAGCCCGCCTAAAACTAAACTGATAAATACTTTACGGCGTAAACTTTTTAGCTCTTTTTGTTTAACCACTTTTTCTTCATCTTCTGACTTCAATTCCTCATTAATCAGCGCTTGATAGCCCGCGCCGGCCACCGCCGATTGGATCTGGTCGTCCGAGACCAGCGCCGAGTCATAGGCCACCGTCGCTTTATTGGTCGCCAAATTCACCGTCGCCGTTTTAATGCCGGGCACTTCTTTGAGCGATCGTTCAATTAGCCCCACGCAGGAAACGCAGTGCATGCCTTTAATCGGAAAAGTTTTTTTAATTTCTGACATATATCTATTTAACGATAATTTTGCCATGAAACATCCCCATGCCACAGGAGTAAACATGTTCACCCGGGGTCTTCGGGGTAATCTCGATCGCCACTTTTTGATTAAGCGGTAGCGTTCGACGAATATTGAAGTCGCCCAAGACCACTTCTTCCAAACAACTGCTCTCGTCCGTGCGCGTAAAATTCAAGACCGTTTTCCGGCCCACCGGAACAGTAATAATCTCCGGCGTATAACCGCCGGAAACCATAATCTCCACCTGCCCACTGTCTACCGCTACCGACCGGCTTTTCTTCATCAGGAAGAACCAGTAAATAAAAGCGACCAGGATGACTCCGACGATAATTACAATGATATTGTCCATATGAATTAATACTGGACCCCGGGTCAAGCCCGGGGCGCTCGATTATCATAGTCGTCCTACTCCTTGATAATCGGCGATTTGACAGTAATCTTCCCCCTAACCACCCCCATCGCGCAGGCGATATCATAGGTGCCAGGCCGCGTAGGGGTAAAGTCTAACGCCAAAGTCTTACCCTGTTCCAAATAAATCGGCGTATTGTACAGACCCGGAACCATAATTGTACTCATACAGCCCTGACCGTTTTCTTTTACTCCCACCAACAATCTTACCGGCTGACCAGCTTTGACCACAAAATTCTTCGGCGTAATATCTTGGGCCACCGAAACAAAAGTCGTCTTAATCACCTGCACGCCATCCACCAGATCGGCTGGCGTAGCATCGGTTGGAGCTGGTTCAGGGTCCTGATTGGCATACGAATTGAACAAGCTTTGGTAATCTTTATTATTCGACTGGGCAGATGACCAGTTGCTGGCGTAGCTTTTTAGTCCGGACAAAACATAGCCGTTGGACAGGGTAATAAAAGCAAAAACGATTACCACTAGACCGGTAAACTTGTAAAAATGCCGAGCGAATTTACCCTTGACCAAGGAAGTCAGGCCGCCCAGCGACAAGAGCCCCGGAGCCGTACCAAGGGCAAAAGCGCCCATAATGAGAGCGCCGGACCAGAAACTACCGGTACTCACGGCAAAAAGTTGCATCGCCTGAGTAAAACCGCAGGGAAGAAAGAAAGTTAGCGCGCCGGCAACAATTGCTCCCTTGTGGCTGTATTCACTCTGTACCCGACCGCTGATTCCCAAAAATCTGGCCAACGCCGGAGGAAGCGACAAGGAAAGACGCGACAGCCGGGGAAAAATCTCTATTAGCTGAAGCCCCAGTATCAGCATGACTAGTCCCACGAGCAAAGTTAAAAAACCAACCAATCCGCCAGTCAGGCTCAGGACGCTACCAAGCCAGCCGATCAATCCACCTAAAATAAAATAGGAAATGATCCGACCCAGGTTAAAAAATAAATGCGGACGAAATTTTTGCGTAACGCTAGCGTTCGGATGTTTTTCCGCGTGTCGGGCACTGACCGCCAAAAGCAAGCCGCCAACTACGGCCATACAAGTAGAAAAGCCAGCCGTAACACCCAACAAAACAACAACCGCCAAACTTTGCGGATTACCCGAGCCGATTTGAGCGATTGCGGCCAGCCAGCCAGTTTTAAGCAAAACAAAATAAAGCGCCACCAGGACAACAAAAGAAATCGCGAGCTCATGATAATCGGCACACTTTAACGATATCCAGGGACGTTTATCGTCAACTCCGATGCTATAACCAGCCGCCCGGACTTTGGCCGCAATCTTTTCTTCACCCAATTCAACTTCGGAACGAATATCCGCCTCTTGCCGACGAAAATCCACGTGGACCGACCGCACCTCAGGCAATTCCTTGATCTTGTCTTCAATCAATAACGCGCAAGATTTGCAATGCATACCACTAAGAGGAACTTTGGTAGTGATCATTTTATTTATTGGCAAATTTAGAGACTTTTAAAATCTCGTCAATCATCTGTTGTTTTTTGGTTTCACTGGCCGTCGACATGGCATTCTTGAAGCAGGAATTCAGGTGACCCTCCATCAACATCTGGTGCGCCGATTTCAGCAAACCGATGACTGCTAAATTTTGCTGCATGATATCCACGCAATATTCCCCGTTTTGCAACATTTGCGTCAGTTTATTCAAATGACTGGACGCCTTCTTAAAGTTAAGCAAAATACTATCATTATTTTGAGCCATATTTTTAGGTTAATTTATACCTCCACCTATGGTACAGGTATAGGGTGGGGAAGTCAAGAAGCGCTACTGCGCCAATGTAAAATTAAAAATGAGAAATGTGAAATGAAACCACCCACCACAGCAAAACCATTTATTTGCACTATGAGTATTTTAATGTATAATTTAGGCCTATTTGATAGCGGGATAGAGGAGAGGTACCTCGCATGAGCGCAGCGAACGGTATGACTCATAACCTCCCTGGAGGTTGGGGTAAAAAAACATTAGTCTACATAGCGGGATAGAGGAGAGGTACCTCGGGAGGCTCATAACCTCCAGACGCCGGTTCGATTCCGGCTCCCGCAACAAAGTTATATCTAAAAATCCCCTCTTGTGAGGGGATTTTTAGATATACTGATACTCTCTAAAAACCCGGCCATAGAGAGCAATAACCTGTTTGGCCTCGTGCTGGCTAATTTTAAAATCGACTTCATGAGCAATACGATTGCGATATTTGTGCGCCTCCCAGGCGTCATCCAGCGATTCCATATCCCCTTTTCCGACATTCATCAGCCGATCCCCAATCGATTCACCGGCATAACCGAGGGTAGACAGCAAATCCTCCAGCATTTTGTCAGCTTCAATTACCGCCAATTTCAGGTCGGATTCATTGTCGGAACTAATTAATCGCTCCACCTCCTCCCAGCGAGCATTTTTCTTTCCTGTTTTCTCCATATTGGCCGAAATCGCCGACATCAGTTGCTCCTGCTCTTCCCGGCGAATAAGGATTAGGCGATACAGAAAATCGATAAAAAGAAAGGTCAAAAAAACCGAAATCAAAATCAAAATCATTTTGAGCGCAAAAATATACCAGTAACCAGCGAAGACTACTCGGCCATCAACCTGCTCGACAAAACCGATCTTCTGAAAAAAAAGATAGATCTGGTAGAAATAATATTCGATATTGAAGAAGTTCGCCTGCATTTTTAGATAAACATACGAATATACGAATTATACCAATTTACGAATGGCTACGAATAGATACGATCTGATCCATTCGTAGCCATTCGTTTCATTCGCATTATTCGTATATTGGTATATTAAGTTTACAACTTTGCGAAGCGCTTGCCAAAGGAAAAGAGCAGGTCTTCGCGGAAATGCGGAGCCATGATTTGGATGCCCAACGGTAACCCCGTAGAAGTCTTCCCGGACGGAACCGAAATCGCCGGCAAGCCGGTCAAATTGGCCGGCACGGTAAAAATATCTTCCAGGTACATTTTGAGCGGATCGGCCGTTTTTTCCCCCAGTAGCCACGCCGGAGTCGGAGAGGTCGGAGTAACGATAATATCGACATCCGCAAAAACTTTATCGTAAGCCTGTCTAATCAGATGACGCACATCGTTCGCCTTGTGGTAATAAGCATCGTAATAGCCGGCCGACAGCACATAGGTCCCCAACAATATGCGCCGACGCACTTCCGGACCAAAACCCGTCCCCCGAGTCTTCAAGTAATCACCCAAGAGGTCGGCCCCGTCTTTGTGGTTCCCGTAGCGCAGGCCGTCAAAACGCGCCAGGTTGGTCGAAGCTTCGGCCGGCATCAGAACATAGTAACAAGCCAACGAATATTTTAGGACGGACAAATCGACATCCACAATCTCGTAGCCATAGTCACGAAACTTGTGAACTGATTCATAGAAATTTTTCAACACCTCTTCATCCACCCCTTCGGCCAAATAACTTTCCGGAATACCAATCCGCATTTTTTCTTTTTGTTTGGGATAAGCCGAACTGTCAAGCGAGGTCGAGTCGTTCGGATCCTTGCCCTTGATCGCGTTAAACAGAATTTCCGCATCACCAACGGTTTTGGCGATTGGACCGATCTGATCAAGTGAGGAGGCCATCGCCACCAGTCCATACCGCGAGACTGTCCCATAGGTCGGTTTTAGGCCGACCACACCACACAGCGCCGCCGGCTGACGAATGGACCCGCCGGTATCCGAACCGAGGGCCGCCAGCGCCAAATTACCCCCGACCGCCGCCGCCGAGCCCGACGACGAACCACCCGGCACCCGGGTTAAATCGTGCGGATTTTTGGTTGGACCATAGGCGGAGTTTTCGCCCGAACCGCCCATGGCAAATTCGTCCATGTTCGTTCGGCCGAGAAAAATCGCTTCTTTCGCTTTTAATTTTTCGATTACCGTCGCGTCATAAACCGCCCGATAATTTTCCAAAATCTTTGACCCCGACGAGCTTACTCGACCCTTAATCAGCATATTATCCTTAATCGCCAGCGGAATACCGCCCAAAATGGAAATCTCTTCCTTGCGCGCAATTTTTTCATCCACCGCCTTAGCCTGATCCAATGCGTCGGCAAAAACTTCCAAATAGGCATTCAGCTCGCCGTTTTTTTCTTTAATGGCGTTTAGGTAGCTTTGGGTCAATTCCACCGCCGTAAAATCCCCGGCCAAGAGCCCGGCATGTGCCTTTTCAATCGTCAGTTTGTTCAGGTCGAGCATTTTGTGTTTATGATTTCATTCGTAATCCGTAATTCGTAATCCGTAATTTAGTTAAAGATTTTCTTCACCTTAAAATACCCCTCCGCCTGATTCGGCGCCTCGGCCAAAATCGCCTCCGTAAACTCGCCCGGCAAATATGGCTCCGTGTCCGGCCGCAACACATTTTTTAGATACGGCTCCGCCCCCGCCTCTTCCGGCTGGGGAGCATCTTTCAGTTCCGAAACATAAGCCAAAATCGCCTCCAAATCTTTTTGAAGCTTTACCTTCTCCTCCTCCCCCACCTCCATCCGGGCCAAACTAGCCAATTTTTCAATATCTTTAAGCTCAATCATAGGGAAATATTAACACAAAAAGCTTTTAGCTGGTAGCTGTTGGCTTTTAGCTTTATCTGGCTAATTGTTCCCTTATCTTATGAGTATTGCCGTATTTCAACAACCCTAAATAAGATTGTCTTACTGCTTCATTTTCCAGCTTCTCCGCCAAATTCCTCATCATTCGTCGTCTAGTCACCCGCCGTAAGACGCGGTGATTCGTCCAATGCCCCCAACCGAGAAAATCTATGCCAGAAGCCAAGGTTTCAATAGACACTTTATTCGGATGCAGTTTCAATTGGAGTTTTTTGGTCAAAAAGTTCTCAATGACTGGTAGAATATTTTCTAGTTTCCCCTTTTCCTGTGAAAATATCACAAAATCATCAGCGTAACGAATATAGTATTTCATTTTCAGTTTGTGCTTCACAAACTGATCAAATTCGTTTAGATAGATATTCACCAATAATTGCGAGGTTAAGTTGCCGAGAGGTAATCCTTTGCCTTTTGTATTGTCATACCGGCGGAAGCCGGTATCCAGGTTAGTATTCTGTGGTATCTCTCCTGGATTCCGGGTCAAGCCCGGAATGACAACGGATACAGCACCGGCAACCACAGTTTGGAAACTCCCCACCACCTGCTCCAACAACCACAAAATATCTTGATCAATAATAAATTTGGCCAATATTTGTTTCAAAATCTCGTGATCGATAGAGGCGAAGAACTTCCGCACATCGCATTTCAGCACCCAGAGAGTTTTGGTATGGTTTTTACTGGCCTTACCCGCCAATTTTTTGAATCTCGCCAGCGCCTTGTGCGTTCCCTTGTTCAACCGACAGGAATACGAATCAGCAATGAACTTTCTATCAAAATACGGATATAAAATTCGGTAAATAGCATGATGAAGCAAGCGGTCCCGCACGCTCGCCTTGTGGATATTCCGCGGTTTCGGGTCGGCGATATTGAAAGCTTGATACCCGCCATGTTTGTAAGTATGATTAGCCAGTTCAGCGTGAAGTTTGAAAATATTAGCCATTAAATGCAGAGAAAAGAAATGAACATCCTGTCGCCCCCGTTTCCCTTTCAGGAATTCGCCCCAAGCTAAGAGTAAATTATCCACGCTAATAATCTCCTCAAAAGTATGAACCAATTGAGTTTTCATAAAGAAGATCCCACTAAGTCACCCCCCCCCCAGACAATCGCCGGCGATAATCACTAAATTAGTTGCCGCATACAAAGTTTGGCAAGAGTATTTGCCACACCTGACAAAACAAACTAAATATTCGTTAGGTTTAAAAATTGACAGCATTTTAATTGAAGTGATCGAGGGAGCCATTACGGCTTGTTATGTGGATAAAACTCAAAAATTACCTTTCATTACCAGAACGATCATTAAGCTCGACACGCTGAAATTCTTTCTAAAAATCGCTTGGGAAACTAAGGCGTTGGATAACAAAAAATACATTGCTCTTTCCGAACCCTTAGACGAAATCGGGCGGATGTTGGGCGGCTGGCGCAATCAAAACTTAAAACAAAACTCTCCCACGAAAGCAGGAGAGAAATGAAGAGAGTAGCGAGACCAGCGGAACAGTGCTTGGACTTCCAGTCGTTGTCGAGCCAGTTGTAGTTCCAGTTCCACGAGCCATCCTCGTTCCGGTTGAGGTACAGGACATAACGGTTGCCATTCGGGTTACGCAGGATTATGTAGAATGCCACCCATGCCACCACCCCTTGAAAATGCCACACGGGTACTTCCATTTTTCTAAGCGAATTATCGCTAAGAAAAATTGGTCGCTCTCGGGGTTGTATCGTATCCGGCATCATAATGCCTTAGCATTCCACACCAAGTATCTTCATTTTTTGTTCTTCAATATAATTGAAGAATTTGGAGTTACATACACCACTCTACCCGAAACCTTGGCCGCGGATATTCTCAATGTATGGATACTGGATTCGGCGGCAAGCAGCCGTAACCGCTTGCTGATATTCGCCTATTACCGCACTTAGTTTAACACATTATTTTTTGAACAGAAAAAGGCCCGCATCCATATTTCAGAATGCGGGCCCAAAGACTAAGGTCTTAAATCCAAAGTCCGAAGACTAAAGAAATTAAGCCTTAGGGCTATCGTTTGCGAGACCAGCGGAACAGCGCTCGGACTCCCAGTCGCCGTCGAGCCAGTAGTAGTTCCAGAGCCACGAGCCATCCCCGTGCCGGTAGAGGCACAGGACACAACGGCGGCCATCCGGGTCACGCAGGACGAGACCGAAGAAGTCCAGGTAGGTAATCTTGCGAGTGCGATAGAGCCACCCCAAGACGCTGTTCTCCTTGTTGGCCTGGTAATCCAGCCAAAG
>JAPLZN010000140.1 GCA_026395035.1 Candidatus Vogelbacteria bacterium
TCTCGAGACAATCTCGAGATTGTCTCGAGACTAATCACGACAACTCAAAATCATGGACCTCAGACCTCCTCCTTCGGATTGGCGTCTGGGATGGAACAGTGACTCCGACCGAGCAAGTGGTAAATGTGCCCTGTAAATCCCGGATAGCCGCCTCGGGACTGCGCTTCCAATCCTGGATCCCGGATCGCCCCCTTGCGGTCGGGCGTCCGGGATGGAACTCAAATATAAACAAACAAAAAGGCCCTGAGCATACAGGGTCTTTTTGTTTGTAGAATTTATTTGAGTTCCACTTTCCCTCCGGCAGTTTCGATCGCCTTTTTGAGGGCTTCGGCTTCGTCCTTCTTGGCGCCTTCCTTCATTGTCGAAGGTACGCCATCTACCATGTCCTTGGCTTCCTTGAGTCCGAGACCCAAAGCTTCCTTAACGGCCTTGATGACGCTAATCTTATTGTCACCAGCACTGGTCAAGACAACAGTAAAGGAATCTTTCTCCTCCACCACTTCACCGGTGGCGGCACCCGCCACGACCGTGGCCTGCGCTGATACGCCGAATTTCTCTTCGAACAATTTAACTAATTCATTAAGTTCCAAAACACTCATCGTTTCAATCTTCTCGACGATATCCTTGAACTTGGCCGGTACGGCCACCTCCTTCTTTTCCTCGACCGCCGGAGCAGCCGCGTTAGTTTCTTCCATAATTTTTTAGATTAATATACTAATTATGATTCTCTTAAATTTGTCATTCCCGCGCAGGCGGGAATCCAGAGTACTAGCCACTGTTTGTGGTAAAACCCTGGATCCCGGGTCAAGCCCGGGATGACAATGCGGGGAGAATTTTACGCAACGGCCTCCCGTTTGCGTGCGATGGCGTCCAATGCAATCACCAAGCCCTGAATCGGCGAATTGATAACATTGACGAACATACCATACAGCGTTTCGCGACTAGGAATGGTCGCGATGTTCATCATCTCGGCCGCGTTCATGAATTTATTTTCAAAAACACCGCCAACAATCTTGAGTAAGTCCGGATTCTTTTTGGCGTATTCATAGACGCCCTTGGCTGGAGCAATCTGATCGTCGCCATAGGCGACGGCAATCTCTCCCGGCAATTCCGGCAATTCTCCACCAAATCCCTTTTCGCCAAAAGCCTTCTTAATAAGCGTTTTCTTGGCCACGAAATACTTCACCCCGTTATCACGCAGGGTTTTGCGGATTTCGGTTGCCAAAACAACCGGTACGGCGTGGAAGTTTACGAACACCAGTGTGTTCGCGCTCCCGACCGCCTCGTTGAGTTTGCCCAGGATCTCTACTTTTTTCTCTTTATTAATTGCCATTATTTTTATCTAGGCTTCCCCGTTTTCCAACAAACGAAAAACGGCAAAAGCCGCTTGAAAAATCGACCTCGGCCGGGTTTATGCTCTTTTTTCCGAGCTACCAGCTTTCTACGGCTTTGGACAATATAGCTTATCGGCCAATAAGAGTCAACCCCGTTAGAGGTAGCCCCTCACCCTCCCCATAATCACAAAGCATTTCTCCCCACCTTAACTAAGGCGGGGTGGCCCAGCAGGGCCGGGGCGGTTGGATCCAAATCAGGACCTCACCACCCCGGCGAGTACGCCACCCCTCCTAAACTAGGAGGGGATTTAATATAATCCTATTTCATCAGAGCGCTAAAGATTGAAGATACGATTTCCCCTAATTTTTCATCCTGGCTGAAATAATTTAACAAGTAGAAAGCGACCAACGCAAAAACCAAGATCGTCGCGAAACCGCCGGTCATCTTAAAAAAATCTTCATCAAAATAGGACCACATCATGATCTATTCTAGCCTTTTCCTCGTCTTCTGACAAACAGGATTAGTTCCGGATTATTAGTTCCGCTTGAATAAATTTTTTACCGCCGTCCAAAATCCGGTCCGCCCATCGTCCAATTTTATCACTTGCGCCGTTTGAATATTCGGATCCGGTTCCATAGTCGAGCCACTGGCCACTACTGTCATTTCTTCTGCCAAAGCAACAACTGAACCGGGCAGATCCATTTGTTCAGACTGTCGTCTGGCCAACTCGCGCGAGACCATCGCGAGTTGTTTTCTTATTGCCGTTATTCGCGCCAGCTTGTCCTGGTCAAGTTCCCCGCCGAAATTGGTCCGAGTCACTTCTCGCCCGGTCGATCCTGATAAAACAAAGTCCGAGGACGAGCAGTTCTTGTCCGCGATTGGTATCTTTAGCGTTCGGCCAGCGGCCATAATCGTGTCGCGCGAAAAAACAAACGGGGTACTGCTCCCGCAGCTCAAACGCCAATTTGTAAGATTAGCTTCGTAAGAAGACTTGTTTTTAATTTCTAAAAAGCCCGCCTTGAGATCGATGACTCCGAATTCAAAATCCAGAGCGTTGACTTTGACAGAAGTACGGGAGACCGCTTCTTTCCCGCCACCGTAAAGCCCATGTAAAACCACTTCGTAATCGCCTGGGAAGCGATAGGTATGGGAGATTATTTCTCCCTCCGTTGCTGTCCCGTCACCAAACGACCACGAAAACCGCAATTCCGCCGGATTACTGGCAGTAGCGCGAAACTCCACCGGCTCGCCGACCAGAGCCAAGCGTTTGCGGCCGGCACCGATTGATGGACCACTCTCTTCGGTTTGCGATAGAGCCACTGGGCTGGCATGGGCCGAATAGGCACCACCACCTCCTCCGCCACCCGAACTGGAACCCGAACCGGTGCTTGAGGCAATTGCCTCCGGCGGGACATAGGCGGTACTGGCATTGGCCGCTCCCGGAGTCGGTAGAGCTTCAATCCACGAACCGCTGGCTGTTCGTTGCAGGGAGTTGCCATTTCCCGCCGCCCCCTGTTCTTTAGTGTAAGAAAATTGACTGACCACAGCGCCATCTTTACTCACCAAGAGTGAGAGACTGCCCGCCGTGTTGTTCAGCGAAAACGAGCTATCAAACAAAATCCCCGAAAAACTGGGCCAATCAGTTTGGAAGGTGGTCGCGTCGTCGGCAATAATCGCGTACTCGCCCATCGCCAAACTTGAACTACCGGTTACCGGAGTTAGGGTATGTTGCGAGCCATCAGAAAAACGCCAAGCCGTGGTCGCCGCGCCAGTTACGATCGTAACCGCTTCGGGTCCGGAATTAAATATCTCGACCCATTCCCGCTTGGTGTCCGACTCGTCCAGGTCATACATTATTTCGTTAATCAAAAGTTCGGCCCGCGAGACGAGCGGGAAAATAAAAAAAACTATCCCAATTAAGCAAATCGATTTCTTCATTTATTTACTTTCAATTACGAAATGAGTATTTTGTTCCGTCATTGCGAAGTACTCCGAAGCAATCTCTCTTTAACATCCAAGACAAAAGATTGCTTCGGAGTACCTCGCAATGACACAATACGGGCATTTCGTAATTAAAAGATTATAGAACCTACGCATTTGGATGCAGTTCGAGGCACGATTTATATATCCGGGTACGGCGGTAACAAGCGAGTGAAGACGAGCGCAGTGCCCAGCGCCAGTAGGCGGCGG
>JAPLZN010000076.1 GCA_026395035.1 Candidatus Vogelbacteria bacterium
AAGAATCGACATATTCTGTCTTGGGATATTCTTGCTCAACTTCCGCCCGCCCCTCGTCGGTTGTCACCAGAATTAGATCGTAGTCGGAATCTGGAGTAGCGACACCCTTGGCCCGACCGCCACCAAACAAAATCCCGACAATCCGGTCGTCATTTTTTGCTTTCTCAAGGTAAGATTCAAATGCCTCTTTAGCTTTCGCTTGGTCGATCATTATTAAGCGTGTGATTATTTTCCACTGTGGGACCGCTGGTAATTGTATCCTTGGCTATCTCCTTCGGCGCGACGGGCGGGATAAAAACAATTTTTTGTTTTCTAATTAAATTGGCGTAAATCACCAGGAGCGAGATGGTGAACATAAACGGAATATTGAGCGATAAGACGGGATAGACGAGGAAGGTGAAAAAATTGACAACCAAGGATAGCGTCACGGCATGCAAGGTGACACTAAGCGCCTGCGCAAAACGCGGTCGAACCAAATTACCTCGCGAAGCAATCAGAAGCAGTACCCAGGCCGCCAAGGCGGTCAAGAGTATCGGCAGCAAAGTGAAGGCAAAAAAGGCAATTCCAAACAGGTAGACGGCCAAGACGGAGAAGGGAGCCAGCAGGGCAATGACCCTTCGCACCCGCTCGGCCAAGCTCAAAATAAACGACTTATCAATCATTGTCGATCCGCCGGTCAGCACCGGGGTTACCTGGACACTCGCCCCCGTGTCGGCCCCCAGCGCGTCTTTGTTCAGCACGAATAGAGAATGCTGGCCAGCAAATTCAGTTAGAACAAAATTTTTCCGAGTATCGATTACCGCCAAATTACCGATTACCTTGCCGGTCCGGGCCGCATTAAAATTGAACAATCGGCTGGCCGACGGTGGCAAGGGCATAACGATCGGCTCGGGCCGATTGACGGAAGCTTGGCCGTTGCTAAGCCGAATCACGAGATCAGACGGATAGGCCGCCCCAAAATCGGTCACCATCGTCCGGGCAAAACGCACCATGTCGGGAACAAAAAAGAGCGACACGAAAGCGGTGTAGCAAAGCACCAGCCAGAGCGACATTTTGAGATAATAGGCAAAGGCGGACGACAGCGGCCTCGTCAAAATAGCGCGGTAGTACTCCGGATTCCAAAGATTGTCGCAGAATTTGCGGCAGAAGAACATAGGGGAGGTTGGGAGTTGAAAATTAAAAGTTAAAAGTTAAAAGTCAGAATAAATACAAGATACAGTATAGCGTATAAATAAAAATTCCAAAAACACCCAAACTCCAAACCTGGATCCCGGGTCAAGCCCGGGATGACAATACAAAAAAGGACGTTTTATTCATCACTCATCATTCATAATCCATCACTCGTCATTTGCCCAAAAGTGCCTTGATTCTCTCCTCTACCGGTGGATGAGTCATAAAAAGTTTAGCCAGACCTTTCATCCCCTGCGCGCCGAAGGGGTTGGCGATAAATAGATGCGCGGTGGCGGTACTGGCGCGCTTGAGCGGACGATTCACTTGCGAGATTTTTTCGAGAGCAGAAGCTAACCCTTCAGGATAGCGGGTCAGCAGGGCGCCGGACGCATCGGCCAAAAATTCCCGCTTGCGTGAAATGGCCAGTTGAATGAGGGTCGCGGCAATCGGCGCCAAAATCGCCGCCACAATACCTAAAATGAGAAACAAACCATTTTTGTTGTCGCTATCTCGTCCGCCCCACCAGAGCGAACGCATAAACATATCCGAGACAATGGCAATCACGCCCACCAACACCACCACTGCCGTGGACAGCAAAATATCCCGATTGCCGATATGCGACAATTCGTGGGCAATCACCCCCTCCAATTCGTTTTTGTCCAAAATGGCAAGCAAACCAGTCGTGACCGCCACTACGGCATGCTCTTTATTCCGGCCCGTGGCAAAAGCATTCGGCGCCGGGTCGTCTATAATATAGATTTTCGGCAAAGGCAAGCCAGCGGTAATGGAGAGATTTTCCACAATATGGAACAGCTCCTGATTATCCGCGTGGGTCGCCGGTCGCGCGCCGGTCATTTTGAGCACAATTTTATCGCTCCACCAGTAACTGGCGATGTTCATGAGCAAGCTGAAAATAATTGCAATATAGAGAATACCCGGATTACCATAAGCCTGCGCGAAGATCCAACCCACCCCAACAATCAGCGCCAAAAACACGGCCATGAGGAGCCAGGTGCGCCGGACATTGGAAGATTGATGGGTATAGAGGGTCATGAAATAATTAGAAATTATAAATTAAAAATTAGAAATGAATACAAAAAAACCCGTCTTTCCATTTTTAATTTATAATTTTTAATTTATAATTGTTCAAGTCAAATTCTAATTTTTGTAAAAATTAGAATTTGACTTGAACTGGCTCCCGCTCGGAGGCATCTTCCAATTCGAAGAACGGTTGTTTGGCAAAGTTGAAATTCTTGGCAATCAGATTGCCGGGAAAAGAATCAATGGCCGTGTTCAGGTCGCGGACATTGCCGTTGTAAAACCGGCGGGCAGCCTGGATTTTGTTTTCTGTATCGGACAACTCCGTCTGTAAATTGGTAAAGGCTTCCACAGCGCGCAGTTGAGGATAGGCTTCAGCGATCGCGAATACACTTTTGAGCGCATTTGAGAGACCGGCTTCAGCTTTAGCTTTTTCGTCAACCGTACCAGCCGACAGAGCTTTGGCCCGCGCCTCGGTCACATTAGTAAAAGCTTTTTCTTCATGCGTCGCGTAGCCTTTGACCGTTTCCACTAAATTCGGAATCAAATCGTGCCGGCGTTTGAGCTGAACATCGATATCGGCCCAGGCCTCCTTGGTCCGATTGACCAAGCTAATAAAGCCGTTATAAGCCCAAATAGCCCAGAGAATAACGACGACTAAGACAATTAATAAAATCATCATGAGATTGAAATTAGCTATTAAGCCCCTATTATTTATACCATCGACAATTAAAGTCTTCTGATAAGCCTGGCCAATTACCAGCGAGACGAAGAGAAAAATCCGAAATATAGTGAGCTATTTTGAGGATTTTTTTCAAGGTCGTAGCGGTAATTGGCTGGGCTTGGTCGGAAGAGGTTAATTGGAGATGGTATTAGTCAATTATATAACGAATCCGAGCAAGAAAAAAGCCCGGCCAAGAGTAAGCTCCGGCCGGGCGAAAAACAGTCAGTCAATCAATAGTCGTAGCTCCCATGGCCGTCGGCGTAGCCACGAGACCCATCGCCACCAGGACGAAACGTACCCGCGTACCGTCCAGATAATCGGTGTTGGGATAAATACGGATCTTCTTCCCGTGACAGGAACAACCCTCCTTATCCACAAGCACCAGCTGTTCGCCATCGTCGTTGTGCCCGGCAATGGTCCCTTCGGCCGAATGAGCCGGTAATTCGGAACGGTGTTTAGTGGTTTTTTCCCTTTTTTCAGCCATGAGTCGCCGCCTTCGCCCGCCGGACAATCTCCTCGGCCTGCTTATCGGTCGGCGGCAAGACATGGGCTAAGTCGGTCGCCACCAATTCTCCGGCCATCGTAATGACGAAGAAGGTCACCCAAGTGGTCGAACCCATTCCTAGTCCGGCCAATTCCGCCGAGGTGATGCTGAATGGGAAAACTCGCAATACCCGGCCAGTCAAATTTTTCCCCCGTTCCGGGTCGGAAGACACATGCACGAATGCAACGCCCTCCTGATTTGGCTTAACAAAGATCTCGCCCTGATACCGAACCTCGTCCATTGTTCAATCCTCCGTTGATTAAGGTTTTTTAGGCTGTTAACCCGTCTTTTCTTATGCTACGGGGAGGAAGGAAAAATGTCAAAGGGTATATTTTACGAAAAATTCTGTATTTTTTAGGCAAAAGAAAAAACTCGCAGCCGGAGGGCACTGCGAGTTATGTATTTTTGCTCTCCCTCTTTTAGGGCTGAGCTGATATTGACTTTACCTTCCCCTCTTTAGGGATAAGGTTTAGCGTTTGGCCCGTATTGGGCCCGAGAGCAAGATTTAAAGACCAAATCATCGCACCTTAAACAAAACACGAGAAATGAGAACCGAGAACCGAGAACCGAACCGAGATGGTGGGGAATCCGTCCGCGAGGACGAATCCCCCACCGACCAACAAACCTTGTCGTCATAACAACCCCTAACAAAGCGGTAGGCAGCTTCTTGGTCTAACCCCTACAACAAGAAAGAAGAGGAAGACCGGGTAAAAAAGATCAAAAGAACCAACCTGGATTGCGGTTTGGAGGCCTTAGCCTACCCATCAGGCTACCGTAATCCTAGGTATAGCTTAGCATACCCTGTCTTAAAAGTCAAGCGATTTGCAAGATTATCTATCACAATATGTAAAATATGGCTTTAAATAAGGATATTTTTAATAGTCGTTTCAAATCGACATTCCCCCCGTCATTTGCCAGACCGGCAAATGACCGTAGACAGACACGGAGTGACCGCCTAGCTACCACCCCTCCTTATTAAGATTAGGGATGGGAAGAAAGTTTAGCAGCACTTTTTCCGGGTGTCTCGCAGCGCGACGGCGCGAGAGGCAGCGCTAGCCCAGCCGGGCTAGACAGCGACCCGGAAAAAGTGCCGCTAAACTTTCTGCACTGAAGCCGGCGACCACAATCCGCACCGAAACCGCCAGAACGACTTTAATTTAAAGATGCAAAAATTTAAACATTTAAAATACGGACATGGATCCCGGATCACGCCGGAGTACCGGCTGTCCGGGATGACACGGGAGAGATTAGTAGTCCATCTCCCCCATCCCGCTGCCTGGCATCGGATTATGCTCATGCTCTTCTTTTTTTGGTTCTTCCGTGATTGCCACTTCGGTCGTCAGCAAAATCGCCACGGCACCCGCCGCGCGCTCAAGTCCGGTACGCGTCACTTTGACCGGATCAATAATCCCCGCCACTACCATATCATCGACAAGCTTGTCGGCATTCGCGTCGTAACCGGCATTCGCTTTACCATTTCGAACCGCCTCCACAATCACTGAGCCGTCGTCTTTACCGGCATTAATTGCAATCTGTTTAAGTGGGGCCGACAGACAGTCGAGCAGAATACGCACCCCCACCTGGAATTCGTCGGCGATATCACTCGACGGCGATTTAATCTTTTCTCTCGCCACCCTCAAACCGGCTTTAATGAGCGCCGAGCCGCCGCCGGGCACAATCCCCTCGTCCACCGCCGCCTTGGTTGCATTCACCGCGTCTTCAATCTTCAATTTTACATACTTCATCTCGCTCTCGGTTGCGGCGCCAACTTTGATGACCGCCACCCCACCGGTCAATTTACCCAAACGCTCTTTTAATTTTTCCTTATCAAACGGGGAATCGGATTTCTCAATCTGCGTTCGAATCTGCGCGACGCGCGCCTCAATTTCACTCTTCTTGCCTTTGCCACCGACAATCGTTGTCAATTCTTTGGTCGACACGACCTTGCGCGCACGACCAAGTTGATTAAGCTCCACTTTTTCCAGCTTGAGGCCGGTATCTTCCGAGATTACTTGCCCACCGGTCAAGGTCGCAAGATCAGCCAGCATTTCCTTGCGTCGATCGCCGTAGCCCGGCGCCTTCACCGCCAGAGTGTTGAAAATCCCGCGAATTTTATTCACCACCAAAGTCGCCAATGCTTCGCCGTCAACATCATCGGCGATAATGACCAGATCCTTCTTGCCGGTCTGCGCCATTTTTTCGAGCAAGGGCAAAATATCTTTAATCGACGAAATTTTCTTGTCGGTAATTAAAATGTAAGGTTCGTTATAGGCCGCCTCGAGTCGATCGGGGTCGGTGATCATGTAGGCGGACAAATAGCCCTTGTCAAACTGCATCCCCTCCACCAATTCGCTTTCGACGGCGAGTGTTTGCGATTCTTCCACCGTTACGACGCCATCTTTGCCCACCTTATCAATAGCATCGGCAATTATTTTTCCAATCTCTTCCGATTCGGCAGAAATGGTCGCCACTTGAGCGATCTCGGCTTTGTCTTTGATTGGCTTGGCCATTTTCCGCAACTCGGCCACTACCGCGCCAGCCGCTGCTTCAATGCCCAACCGCACACCCATCGCATTTACGCCCAACGAAGTTTTTTTGAAACCGGCTTCCGCCATTGCCTGAGTTAGAATGATTGCGGTCGTTGTGCCGTCACCGGCCACATCATTGGTTTTCGAAGCAACCTCTTTAACAATCTCCGCGCCCATATTTTCAATCTTGTCGGAGAGCGAAATTTCCTTGGCAATCGACACACCGTCATTGGTAATCGTCGGAGCGCCGTAGCCCTTGTCGAGCACGACATTGCGACCCTTCGGACCAATGGTGATCCGAACTGCGTTCGCTACTTTATCGATCCCACGCTTTAAACCTTTCCGCGCGGCATCTCCGAAAATGATTTGTTTAGACATATGTTTAATTTAATTCTAAATTCTCTTACTGTTGTCATTCCGGGCTTGACCCGGAATCCAGGTGGATGCCACCGACAGAAATTAGCACCCTGGATTCCCGCCTGCGCAGGAATGACAATGCGAAAGAATATTACTCTTCAATTACTCCCAATATGTTCTCCTCCTTAATAATGAGATATTCTTTCCCGTCAATTTTAATCTCGTCCGGACCGTATTTGGCGAAAATTACTTTTTGTCCCTTCTTAACCGACAAGGGCAAGAGTACGCCGTCATCTGTCATTTTGCCGGGACCAACAGCAATCACCGTGCCCTGTTCGGGGCGTTCGCCGGAAGTCGTATCGGGAATAATGATCCCACTTTTAGTTTTTTCCTCCTTGGCCAAAGGCTCAACGAGAACCCGGTCACCGAGAGGTTTAATGTGTGTTTTGTTCATATAAAATAATGTTAAACCGCTATGAGACGAAATTGGTAATTGTAATTAAGTACCGACCTCTGAATCTTACACCAAAAACCCCAGTTTCTTCAAGGTTTTTCGCCCAGCCGATTGAGCTTTAAAATAAGGCCCAATTGAGGCCTATTTTGACCCATATTTGACATTTTTCTCGTTATGGTGTATACTATAAGATAGTAGACAAGTAAGGTTAAAAAACTAAATATTCGAAATGGCCTAAAGGAGGGCCCGATCATGAAGAATTTGCTCATTCGCCACTTCCTCCGTCTCTGGAGCTGGCTGATCGCGCTGGCCAGTCGCAAGCACCCGACCACCGCCGTGGCCGTGGCGATTCCCGTCCAGTTCGGCGACGAGGTCCCGACGGTCTTCGGACCGCAGACCATCGTCAAGTCCTGGCGGCCGGACGGAGAGCCCAAGAAGGTGCTCTACCAGTCCCGCGCCACCGATCGGTGGCTCGCGGCCAAGGTGGTCGAATACGACCAGACCACCGACCGCTTCAAGCTGGCACGGCGGGCGCATCCGATTTATCGGCGCGCCCACCGTAACCCGGTGGCCGCCTGACTAAAACTGCGGCCCACCCATACACCCCGGCATTTGCGCAAGCAGATGCCGGGGTTGATTTTTTACTCAAACAAAAAACATTGACTTATGCGCATAAAAATAAGACAATAATGACAGACAAGTCGGGGCCTTTTTGTAAAAAGAAAGGAGAACCTGTTTTCCGGGGATCTCCCCACAAAAATCAATGTTGCTAACCTATTCTTGATTTCAACCCACCCGACTTTCTTCCCCGGCAATCGCTTCGCGATTGCCGGGGTTAATTTTTTGCCGATCAATTTTCAAGCAAAAAAACAGGGCCGCTACTAGGAGCCGGCCCTGATGTTTCCTTATGATAGCCCTAAAATCAAACTTCTTGACGACCTGTCAAACCTTGAAATCGTAAGATTCCTTCGTGCCACCTTGTTTGATAATCACCCGACGAGAGAGTGTGACCCCTTGGTCCTCCTCCACCCGGCCGATTTCCTTGGCGGCAATATCGAACTGGGCAGCAATCTGAATGCAGAGCTGTACCGCTGATCTACTCGAGACCACTGCTTCCAGCCGATGCCCGCAATTGTACGACGAGAACATCTCCCGCCAGGAAAGCTTACGAGCCACCTGAAGGAATTGAAAAAGCGGCGGGGTCGGAAACAATTTATCCTTGACATATACATTCCCGGGCTGACCGAACTTGCCAATCTTAGTCTGCCCGCCGCCGGAGCAGTGAATCAGACCTTGGATACTCTCGCGTCCCAGCTCCTCGAAGAGCTTTTTCACCATCGGCAGGTAGGTGCGGGTCGGAGAGAGCAGGGCTTGGGCGATCGTGAACCGCGGATCACCGGACAAAGGTCCTCCCAGCCAGTGTTCGCCGCAGTAGATGAGACCGGGCAATGTTTCCGGCGCATATGTTTCGGTATGCACGCGGTAATCCGGATGAAGGGAGTCGTGGCGAGCATTGGTCAGCCCGTTGGACCCCATACCCGAATTGGGTTCATTCTCGTAGGTCGCTTGACCGGTGGAACTAAACCCGACGATGATGCCGCCCGGACGAATCCGGCTGGCGTCGATGACATCCCGACGTTGAAATTTCACGGTGATCACATTATCCACCGTGATCGTCCGAATGAGATCGCCCAGATCGGCCGTTTCGCCGCCCGCGTAATAGCAGGGGATGCCAATCCCCGTGAGCCATTCGCAGAGGAACTGGCAGTACTCGATCAAGGTCTTGATGACTTCGCCCGGAATGAGCGCCTTATTCCGGCCGACCGTCATGTTAATTACGAACGGTCCCATGGCGCCGGCGCACATTGCGTCGTCCACATTCATGAACAGGCTGTCCCGGACGATTCCCTTCCAGACCGACAAGTCGCCGGTCAGTTTCCAGTAGAGATAGGCCAGTCCGGCTTTGGTGCCCGCCCCGTCGGCATGCTGGATGATGCACTTCGTCGGATCGTTATCGAACACATCCGGCAAAATCGTGCAGAACGCTCCGGGATAAAGGCCCTTATCCATCGTGGTGATGGCCGCATGCACCTCGCTTTTCTCGGAGGATACGCCCCGCTTTTCGTAAGTCGAAAGTTCTTCACTCATCAGACACTCCTTCTTCTCAACGTAAATTGCCTTTTAAAAATAGGCTGGTCCTCTGTTACTTAATCACAGTCAGCCACACCAGTCAATGGACGAAGCATTGCCTTTTTTCTCCTTTTTTGATATAGTGGTCTTTAATTATGTTATCTCAGATTTTGCCCTGGATTCAGATCATCCTGTCGGTCCTCTTGGTGGGGGCGATTTTGTTGCAACAGTCCGAAGCCGGCTTGGGCGGAACTTTCGGCGGATCCAGCTCAGCCAATCCTTTCCACACCAAACGGGGAGCGGAAAAAAATATCTTCATTGCGACCATCATCTTGGGTGCCCTGTTCCTCGTCGCTACCCTGCTTTCCTCCTACCTCCAAATTCAATAATCTGATTGGCCGTTTAAGCCGATCCGGATGAATTTTTCTCCATCGTATTTTTTTATTCGTCACTCGTCATTCATCACTCGACACTGAATTAAATGTCTTTCTCCTCGGGCCAATTGCCCCTGCGCCAAGAAATTTACCGCGCTCTATCTTCTTTCAGTCTAAAACAAAAACTGTTGTTGCTTTTTTTAGCCGTCATCTTTATCGGAAGTATCGTTGCATTGGCCTGGAAACTGAATGACCGTTGGCTCGTCACCGTCGCTGTTCCGGGTGGCACACTCACCGAAGGTATCGTCGGTTTTCCCGCCCATGGTAATCCTCTGTTCGCTATCACTGATCCGGATCGCGATCTGGCTGCCCTCGTCTATTCCGGCCTGCTCAAGATTGGAAAGGACGGACTAATCATTCCCGACCTCGCCCAGTCATATACTGTTTCCGCCGACGGACTCTCCTACGATTTTAAACTGCGCGCCGGTCTTTCCTGGCAAGACGGCACTCCGCTAACCGCCGACGATGTTGTTTTTACCATCGGCAAGATTCAGGATCCGGCGGTCAAAAGTCCGCGCCGGGCCGCCTGGGAAGGAGTTCGGGCGCAAAAGATTGGCGGACTCGAGGTCAGATTCAGTTTGAAAAAACCCTATTCCGCTTTTTTGGAAAATGCCACGATTGGCCTCTTGCCGAAGCATCTCTGGCAAGAAATAAAGTCGGAAGCTTTTTCCTTGTCTGAATACAATATCAAGGGTGTTGGTTCGGGACCGTATCGAATCGTGGCCGTCGAGCGCGAGCCCACCGGTCTACCGGCGATCTATCGACTCGAACCATTCAAGAATTACGCCGGTGGCGAACCGAAGATCACTTCGCTAATTCTACACTTCTACAAAAACGATGAGACGATTCGGACCGCTTATGAGCGTGGCGAAATCGACAGTTTTGGATCCATTCCGCCAACAACGGCCGCTTTATTGAAAAAAAATGGAGCTAATGTCCAAACTATTTCACTTCCGCGTATCTTTGCCGCCTTTTTCAATCAAAACGATCCCGTTCTATCCGACCGAACCGTTCGTAGTGCTCTGTCTTTAACAACCGATAAAAACTCCCTTATTAAGAATGCCCTGCAGGGAGCGGGGGTGGCAATCAACGGACCGATCCCACCAGGATCGGAAGGATACCTGGCTGACCGCCAGTCGGTTTACGATCCGAAGGCGGCCGCCGAACTGCTGGAGAAAGCCGGCTGGAAAAAAGGCGTCGACGGAATTTGGGCCAAAACGGATAAAAAAAATAAAACCGTGCGTTTGGAATTCAACCTTTCGACCGCGGCGGCCCCCGAACTGAAATCGACCGCGGAATTATTGGTGGCGGAGTGGAACCAATTTGGAGCCAAAGTTACCGTTTCCATCTACGACCTGGCTGATCTGGATCAAAATTTAATTCGACCGCGGAAATTTTCCGCTCTGCTATTCGGGGAAATACTGGGACGCGACCCAGACCTCTATTCCTTCTGGCACTCTTCGCAACGGTTGGCTCCCGGACTGAATATTACGCAATATGCCAATTCGACCGCCGACAAATTACTCGAGGATGCCCGACGATCCGGCGATCCGGAAATCCGAACCGCCAAATACGAAAAGTTCCAAACGGAACTGGCCAAAGACAATCCGGCCATCTTTCTGTATTCGCCGTATTTTCTATACATTCTTCCGGCCAAGGTCAAGGGGGCCGATTTCCCTTCCCTAATCGTTCCCTCCGAACGCTTTGCCACCATCGCCGATTGGTATATCGCTCACGACCGCGTGTGGAAGATATTCACGACCAAGCAATAAGTACTAAGCGGTAAGCAATAAACAAAAAAATAAATATTCGTTAATGTTTAGCGCTTATTGTTTACCGCTTACGGCTTACGGCAAAAAACGTCAGCTTTAAAAATTATTCTCATTAGAATTAACAAATTAATCACTTATTATCAATCTAACTAATCTATGAACTATCCTCGACGACAATACCGTCCGGGCGCCGGCGACACCTCTCGTCCCGCACCGCACGGCAAGACTCCGGCTCCGGCCGCCGGCCAGCGAAACCATTTTAGCGCTTCCCCAACCGATCGGATTACTCCCTATCCACCGCGCTCCTCTCGACCGGCGCCGGTTCGCGGAGGTGTACCGGCCGCCAACCGCCAACCACCGCGGCCAGCCTTTGGCAATCCTTATTCCTCGCCAACTCGACCGGGAGCGTCAAACAAAGGACCAACCGGAACCTGGAACCGGCGACCAGCGAGCACGCCGTGGCCAGCCGCCAGGACATCCTCCGCTGGCCGGCCAGGAGCCACTCCTTTCCTGACCACCAGACCGGGGATTACCAAGGGGACAGGAGAGAAAAAAGCCAGCAAACACGGATCACGCCAAGGCTTCGGCCGCCCGCGCAAGAAAACCGCCTTTGATCGTCCACTACCCGACGAATTCAATGATCTCAATATGGCCGAAGGCGAAACGGAAACCGGAGAAGAAAAAAATTCCGCCGGATCCAACCAGGAAAGACCACGGAAAATTCCGCCCCTCGCCCCAGGTGATATTCGCATCATCCCACTGGGTGGCGTAGAGGAAATTGGCAAAAATATGACCGCCATTGAAATGGATGGCGATATTTTGATTGTGGACGAGGGACTGTTGTTCCCCGGTGAAGACGCGCCGGGTGTGGATTACATCATTCCCGACACTACCTATTTGGAAGAACGCAAACATCTGATTCGCGGCGTGATTGTCACTCACGGTCACCTGGACCACATCGGTGGAGTGCCTTACATTCAGCCAAAGCTCGGCAATCCGCCGATCTACACTTCACTTCTGACGGCTGTCATGATCAAGAAGCGGCAAGAGGAATTTCCCCATCTGCCCAAATTAAACCTCCAGGTGGTGGACAAGAAAGATGTTTTGCGTCTGGGACATTTTCGCGTGCGCTTCTTCGAGACGACTCATACCATTCCCGATTCACTGGGAACCATCATTGAAACCCCTTACGGCAACATTATCGTAACCGGCGATTTCAAGCTGGATCACCAAGATGGCGTCGTGGTGAATGAAGAACGCGAGATGTTTGAGAAGCTCGGCCAAGAAAAAAATCTTCTCTTAATGGCGGAATCGACGAATGTCGAACGGCCCGGTTTTTCTTTCTCGGAAAAAGAGGTCCAGAAGAATGTGCGCGAAATAGTTGAAAAAGCCAAGGGTCGCGTGATTATTGGTTCTTTCTCGTCACTGTTCGAACGGATTTTCTATATCATCCTGGCCTGCGAGGAAATCGGCAAAAAAGTGGCAATCGAAGGCCGCTCGATGAAAACAAATGTCGACATCGCACAGGAACTCGGTATTTTGAAGGTAAAAAAGGGGACGATTATTTCGACCGACACGATCGACGATTTCCCCGACGACCGAATCGTTATTTTGGCCACTGGCGCACAAGGCGACGATTTCGCCGCCCTAATGCGGATGTCACAAAAAGAGCACAGGGCGGTCAAGATTAAGCGGGGCGACACCGTGCTTCTTTCCTCGTCGGTCATCCCCGGCAATGAAAAATCGGTCCAAAAACTGAAAGACAATCTGTCTCGTTTGGGCGCCAAGATTATTCACTACGGCATCGCCGCCGTTCATTCATCCGGCCATTCCTATCAGGGCGAGCTATTGTGGGTGGAAAAGATGCTCAAACCGAAGTTCTTCGTTCCGATGCACGGCCACCATTTCCACTTACGCATTCACGCCGATGTCGCGATGGAAGCCGGCATCCTGGAAAAGAATATCGTCGTACCGGATAACGGTAGCCTCATTGAAATCACCGACAATGGCGAGAAAATTCACCTGCGCAAGGAAACTGTTCCGGCCAATGTGATAATGGTAGACGGCTTGGGCACCAACAATGTCAAAGAGGTGGTCATCCGCGACCGGCAAATGCTGGCCGAAGACGGCATGTTCGTCCTGATTGCCATTATCGATATGAAGAGTGGCAAAGTCCGCAAATCGCCGGACATCATTTCGCGCGGGTTTATTTACCTGAAAGAATCCCAGGATCTCTTGCGCCATGTGCGACTGGTCACCAAGAAAACGATCGAGGAGGCGACCACCAATATGCACCCGATCAATCTGGACTACCTCAAAAACGCCGTCCGCGAAGAGCTGGGCAAGTATTTGTTCCAGAAAACGCACAAGCGCCCGATTATTCTCCCAGTTCTAATTGAAGTGTAACCAGCTCCTGTATTGTCACCCCGGCGGAGGCCGGGGTCCAGGACTAAACTTACTATGAATACATATTATGTATATATTTTAGCGAGCAAGCGAAATGGCACGCTTTATATTGGCGTGACAAACAACCTTGCGCGTCGTATTTCTGAACACAAAAGTAGAGAAATAAAAGGATTTACAGAAAAATATAAAATACATACTCTGGTTTATTACAAGGCAACGAATGATATTAATGGAGCTATTGCTAGAGAAAAATGCATTAAGGAATGGCAGAGGGCTTGGAAAATTAGACTTATTGAAAAGGATAATCCTACTTGACGTGATTTGAGTTTAGATTTTTAAGCCTGGATCCCGGCCTCCGCCGGGACGACAGGATTACCTGTCGGTTTTACCTTTTTCTCTCCCCTTAAAATACGCTATACTGTAAGCATCGTATTTTTATCCGCATTTTTTATTCGTAATCCGTAATTCGTCATTCGTAATTGAATTTTATGCTGAAAGGTTCCGCCAAAAAATATCTGCGTCTACTCACCTACCTGTCCGGATTTTTCCTGACGGTACACATGGCCTTTCCGTCATACTTTGCCTCGCAATTCCTGGGCCAATACCTCTCCAACCGACAAGTGGGCTTTGTTTACATTGTCGCTTCGCTCATTACCATTCTCTTTATTATTTATACCCCGCGGATTATTCGCCGAATCGGCCTGGTCAAAACCGTCGTTTTGCTCACTATTGCCGACCTAGTCGCCATTCTGCCGCTTCCCTTCATTAAAGACCCCTCTTGGGCCATTTCTTTTTTCACCGCCTATTATGCTTTGGGGCTGGTCGTGCGTTACGCGTTGGATATTTATTTGGAAAAAATCTCCGATGATCGCACCGAGGGCGGGATTCGCGGGATCTTTCTCACCTTCGTCAATATTGCCTGGCTGGTCTCGCCCTTTTTGGCCGGTCAGCTAATTAGCGATCGCGGTTATTCCATCATTTTCCTGATTGCCGGCCTGCAACTGCTACCACTCTTGGCCATCGCCATTTTTGGTCTAAAAGAAAGCGACACCCACCGCAATGTTCCGACCCCGAAAATTCGCGCCGGACTCTACAAACTCTGGAAAGGCGCCACCGCTCGCGACCGGAATATTTTCAATATTTTGGCCACCGATTTCTTGCTTAACTTTTTCTATGCCGTAATGGTCATTTATATGGCCCTCTATCTCACCGAGACCATCGGCCTATCCAAAGTTGGCATCGGCGTGGCCTTCACCATTATGCTCCTGCCGTTCGTCTTATTTGAACTACCCCTCGGCCAGATTGCTGACCACTGGTTGGGTGAAAAAGAAATCCTGATTGCCGGTTTTATCATTATGAGCCTGGCCACCATCGCCGTGCCGTTCATCACCACCAAGACGATCTGGGTTTGGGCGCTGATTCTCTTCCTCACTCGAACCGGGGCGGCGGCAGTAGAGATTATGAAGGAAACTTATTTATTCAAAAAAATTACCGGTGACGACACCGATATTTTGGCGATCTCGCGCAATATGCAACCGGTCACTTACATTATCGGCCCACTGCTGGTTTCCCTCTTTCTCTCCTTCTTTGATTTCAAATATGTTTTCCTCGCGCTGGGAATTATCGTCCTTTCGGGGGTATACTTCTCACTGAGAATCAGAGATACGAAATAGAATTGCGTCTTTACTAATTATCTTCGTTTTTGTGTCATTCCCGTGCAAACGGGAATCCAGAGTACTAGTTTCGCGCAATGATAGTTCTCCTGGATTCCGGGTCAAGCCCGGAATGACAATACGGAAAAGACATGGCCCCGGGGTCAAGCCCGGGGCGCTCAATTTTCATAGTCGCTACGCTTCTTGAAAATTGGCGATTTGTAACCATTCGTAGATTGGTATAATTCGTATATTGGTATATTTATTTCATCATCTCCCGCAAGGCGCAAAATTCACAGTCTTTGTCATCGCAGCGCCGATCCCAGAACGAGAAGTTTAGAATCTCGTCGGCGACCCGTTTGATGAGCGTTTCCAAGTCTGACACTTCCGTCTCAGAAACCGTAAAGGGTTCTTTTTTGTATTTGCCGGAAGCATTCGGCTCCACGAAATCTATTTCCCCGGACACCATTTTATATTTCCCGCCGTCGTAACGATCCAGTAATAATTTGTAAAAAGCCAGCTGGCGTTTAATCGCTCCTTCCGATTCTTCTCCGTCGGCCTTGCCCTCAATTTTTCCCCGACTTTTCGGCTTACCGGTTTTATAATCCACCACATTCACTTTATTACTGCCATCCAAAAATTCCAGCTTATCAATTTTGCCGGTCAAGACGGTGTTATCGTCTAAAACGATTCCCTTAATATCAAACTCGGTTAGCACATTGTCGCGCCAGGTGCCATGGTATTCGTCGTAATAACCGGAGAGGGCCGCTTCGCCTCGCTTCAAATAAGTGTCATATTCGCTCTCCGGAATTGGTTGCCCCGCCAGAGCGCCGGCAAAAGCCGCCAATAAAAATTCTTTGCTCGGTTCGCCGTTCTCTTTGAACTGATTAAAGAAATCTTCCAACGCTTTATGCACGGCCGAGCCGTAGAGCATATGCCGCTCCGGCGCTTTCGGTAAACGCAAGAGATTCATATAAAAATATTTCCATGGACACTCCAAATAATTATTGAGGTGAGTGACGGCAAAACCACGCGTCCGAAACAGGTCGCGGATAAAATCTCGATCAGCCAGGCGCAGACCGACGCTTTGCGGTTCGGCATAGCGCAAGCCGGGCTCGGCCGCCAAGCTCGCTTCGTACGACCGACTATCGCCTGCCTGCCAGAGCGCCGGGTCCAGTTCCGATAAAAACATCGTCGGCAAGAGTTCTTTCAGATCCCGATTTTGTTTGGCGTAGGAAATCGTCACCACTTTTTTAGCCCGGGTCAGGGCAACATAAAATAGGCGTCGCTCCTCGTCGTTACTATCTGGTTCTTCGATTACTTCTTCTCCCTCGCGCGCAAAAATCGCCGGCGGCAAGGAAATCAACTCGCGATGCGATTTATTGCCCCAGTGTTTGTCGTTTGCCCGCACGATAAAGACCTCGTCAAATTCCAAGCCTTTGGCGCCATGCGCGGTCATTAGGCGCACCCGACCAGCGGGCGCCTCGCTACCGGCCTTTTTGAGTCGGATATCGTGCTCATCCAACATCGCCAAATAAGCCATCAGATCGGCCAGCTTGGCGTCGCGTTTTTTCTCAATCAACGCTTGCACTTCGTCAAAGAGAGTATTAATTTTACCGATCCGTTCCACACTATCTTCCCCTGCGATAATGGCGCCAAGCAAACCCGACTCACGGACAATCTTTTCAAACGCCAACGCCGCGTCCTCATTCTTAGCGAGCGTCGCCAGTTCCGCCAACTTCGCGTACCAGGCCAAAATCTTGTTCGGCTCTTCCACCCCAGCCGTCTCCAAAAAATGTCGGTGTTTGCCGGCGTCATAAGCATTGACCCGCTCCTTGCCCACCGCTGCCGTAAACTTAAAAATATCCAGCGGATCTATGTTTAAGAAATCCAGATGAAGCGATTCAATAAAGCGTTCACTTTGGCCAAAATCGTTTACCGCGCGCAAAATAACCAGCAGTTTCCGAACGGCGCTGTCATCCAACAGATCTTGATTGGACTCAATCGCGTACGGTACGCCTAGCTTTCCCAACATTGCCCCAAACGGTAAGGCATCGCGATTTTCCCGATAAATAACAGCGATCTCCTCCGGTTTCACCCCGCCAACTATTTGCTCGCTGATTTTTTTCGCCACCAGATATTCTTCCGCCTCCTCGGTTGCCACTTCAAATACCACAATTGGTAGGGCGGTATGACCGGCGCGAGCTAACAGTCTTTTTTCGCCGGCCAAAAGTGAATGAGCGCTATCCAAAATTGCCTGCGACGAACGGTAGTTCTCTTCCAGGACAATCATTTTCACGCTTGGGTACTTGTGCCGGAAATAACGGAAGTTTTCCAAGCTGGCGCCCTGAAAACGAAAGATCGCCTGTTTTTCGTCACCAACCACAAAGAGGTTCAGTTCAGAGAAATGTCCGGCCAAGAGTTCCAAAATCCCGTTTTGGGCGTTGTTGGTATCCTGATGTTCGTCCACCAAGAGGTATTGGTAAGTTTCTTGGAGTGATAGCAGCAAATCCTCGTCGCGCCCGAGCGCCGCAAGCATCTGCATAATCATGTCGGTAAAATCGTAGTATTTATGCGCGCGCAATTTTGCTTCATAAGCGGCATAAACTTGCGCCAGTTCCTTATTCTTTTCAATCCGGCGCAGTTCGTCTTGATATTTTGTTTTCAATTTCCCCTCGTAACCTTTTTTAGTGCTATACAAATCATCAATGGACCAAAAACTTTTTTCATACTCCGCTATTTTTGCCGCCAAGTGTTCCGGACTCACGCCCTCCTGTTTCAATTTTCCAACCGCCGACTTAGCATCTTTAAGATAATAAAACGGGTCACCAAAGGTGGTCAGCTTGTCCAAGGTGAGTTCGGAAAAAACTTCTTCCAGCACCCGCACCTGATCCGCCTCAGTGATATTGACCGCGCCGATAATCGCCGGGAAATCTTCCGGCCGATTGCGAATAATTTCATTGCAAAAACCGTGAAAAGTATTGATCGCCACCCGGTAGGCGCCGTTGCCGATGATGTCACGCAAGCGCCGGCGCATGGCCGTTACCCCCGATTCGGTAAAAGTAATCGCCAAAATGTTCTCCGGCTTGGTGTCGGTTTTAAGCAAAATATTGGCAATCCGCAACGCTAGAATCTGTGTCTTGCCCGTACCCGGCCCCGCCGCCACCATCACCGGCCCGTCAATCGCATCCACCGCCTCCTTTTGGGCTTTATTCAGCCGGGCATAGGCCTGTTTGAACTCCTCGGTAATCATATGGCCATTAGTATACCATGGCCTAAAAACTCTCCCAGCCACCCCTTTTTCCATATTTCGCGCGGTCGCGCGAAATATGGAAAAAGGGAAGCTTTTGCCCAAATTCCGCCATTTTGCTATGATTAATCCTGTCCCCCTACTTTTAACTTTATCAAACTGGATCCCGGATCGTCGCCCGAGTACGGGCGGTCCGG
>JAPLZN010000077.1 GCA_026395035.1 Candidatus Vogelbacteria bacterium
CGAACGAGGTGGGCCCGCGGGCTAATTCAGCAGAATTAGACCCGTGGGTGGCCAGCAGGCCGGGGTGGTATAACCGGAATTTAAGCGGAATTAACCGTACCACCCCAACCCCTCCTATCCCAGGAGGGGAAAGATACAATAAGTCATATTTTACGGCTTATTTTGCCATTCTTCTTGACATTTTTGGTGATTAGGTGTATAGTATACAGCAGAATTGAAAAAGGGATAAAATCACCATTTTGAAGGGAAAAGGAGAAAATTCCCATGATTACGACTAAGCAACTTCTTGTGGCACTTGCCCTGGCTGCCGGCTTCATTGGTTTGATATTTTGGGCGGATTCCAAAACAGCCAACGCCCCCACCCAGGCCACAACCGACTACGGCCCCAAAGCCGAAGTCGCCATCGCCGGCGGAAAAATGGCCACGGGGATGTGGCGCCCGGTAATCGGGGAACCCCAGCAAATCGCCGAGACCGATTTATACCAGGTCCCGTTCGATCGGTTTCCCGGCAACACCCCCGACAATCCAAATGTCGGATGGGCAATCATCTCCAAAGACTCGCTGAAGCAAGAGGCCGGGATGATTGATCTCATGGTCGGTTGGAAGCTAAAACCGGAAGTTTCTTTGTACTGTCTGTACCCTCCATCTGGCGATACCCAGTGGGTCGCCACCGGTTTCCGGCTGGCCACCAACAAGTAGCTACCCGCCCCGCACTGTTGTACAGAAAAGCTCTGTACTTCGGTGCGGGGCTTTTTCTTTTGTCTAAATTTTGCAATTTATTATTTTGCCGATATTATTGATGCAATAACAATGCTGATCACCAAAGAACTCATTAGGATATTTACCAATTGGACGAAACTTAAAATTCGGCTCCATGTTGCCGAGCGAGAAATATTTCCTCATGAGCGAGAGATCTGGTGGGCCAGCTTGGGTCAGAATGTCGGGGTAGAAATAAACGGCAAAAATGACAATTTTGAACGGCCGGTTTTGATTATCAAAAAATTTAATGACCAAATGCTGTTAATTTTACCCCTCACCGGAAAAACAAAGGAGGAAAAATACTACTACCAGTTTAAGGGTGCCGACGAAAGATTCGGTTCGGTCGTGTTGTCCCAAATAAGACTAATCAGCAGTAAGAGATTAATCCGAAAAGTGGGAGAAGTGAGTGAGAATGATTTTTTAGAAATCAAGAGGAAAACGAAAGGCCTTTTCTAAAAACCGGAAGCCCCGCGGGTGCGGGGCTTCCTCGGAACTCCATTGCTGGAGCATAATGTATTTAATATACCAGTTTCGAGGGATAAAGCAAGGGGATAAACGCAGATTGCTTCGGAATACCTCGCAATGACAATACGGGGTTTTCTTGGCCTTTTGGTGACAATGATATAGAATTAAGGCTAATTACCAGTTATCTCTTATTTCGTCAATAAAAAAAATGGAACCGGATAATCAAATACCTCAAAATCCGCTCGCCGGAACACCAAACCCGGCCACAACTGCTCCCGTGGCACCGAAGGGGCCCGTTAAAACTCGTCCATCCGACGGAGTAACCCTGGAAGAACCCGTTGCGCCCCTGCCGAATAATACTGAGACTCCGATTGCACCGGCAGCGGAACCAGTTCCGGTCGCAATGCCAATTACCCCAACGGCGGTCACTGAAGCAGTCCCGGAAACAGTCCCTGAACAGACCGTTCCAGTAAAAGAACTCACCGCCGAGGAAAAGCTCGAAGCGGCCCGCGTAGCGATGGAAGGTCCCGAACGCTCGACCGAACGCAAACGACGGGAACTGGAAAGTCGGGTCAAGTCGGAAAGCGCCGAGTTGGAGGAAGAAAAAGCCAAACTCGACAAACAAAAAGAAAAGCTGGAACTGGCCTGGATCGAGCTCGACGGCAAGCGCGGCTTGCTGAAAAAAGATCTTGACCCGATCACCGACGAAGAAACTAAGATTGAGGAGGAAGAAGCGACAGCCGAAAGCGAAGAGGGGAAAGCCGGTCTGCCGGCCGAACAACAAACCGTCGAAAAACGCCGCCAAGAAATCCAGGCTCGACGCAAAGCCACCGAGGAAAAGAAATGGGTAATCCAAGACAAGATCGGCAAAATTGACGGTCTGATCGGCGAAAATACCAAACAATACCAAACCCTGCTTGATGAAGAGGAGAAGATACTGACCAAGATGGACGAACTGAAGAGGGAACTTATATAAATGTTCAATGATGAGTGAGGAGTGATGAGTGAAATTTCATTCATCATTCATCATTCATCATTCATCACTGACCAATGCCTCCCGAACCAACAAACCCCACTGATCTAGCGGCCGCTCGTGAACGAGCGCGTTTAGCCATGGGCGGAGTTGAACGCGCCACCAAAGAAGCCGAGAAAAGCAAGGTGACCGACGAAAGGCGCCAGGCCGCCGCTTTGGCCATGGAAGGTTCCGAACGCCGACAGCGCCGGGAAGCAAAGGAACATGAGCTGAAAGAAAAGCAGGACATGCTCAAGCGAATCGACGAGGAAGTGAAAAGACGAGAAGCCGAAGTCGAGAAAAAACGACAAGAAGCGGAAGCGGCCAAGAAAAATCAGGTCGCTATGCGCGAACAGGAGATCAAGCAAAAAGAGGATGCTTTTACCGCTTCCCGGAGTGTGATCGAAAAACTGAAAGAGGAACGCGGCTCGACTCTCCACGCCATTCATACCTTGCAGTCCGATCTGGCCGAAGCGGTCCAGGCGGAAAACATTTCGACCGAAAAGATCATTATCGCCGAACAGGAAAAAGTTCCTTCCGGCAACGCCTATGTTCTACCGGAAAACTCCGGCTTATCTTATCGCCGTCTCACTATTTACTTACTCATTATCATCATCGCTCTCGGAGGCGGAACCGGTTATTGGTATTTTAAACAAAAACAAGCAACCCCGGTCGTCGTCCCCGTCACCGTCGCCTCCATTATCTTTGCCGAAAAAAATCTGGAGGTTAATTCGAGCAAAATCGTGCGCGGAGAAGCGGTCGGCAAGATTTCCGCTTTTTTAACTTCCGGCACCAGCCAAAACGAGGAAATCGGAAATATTTATTTCACTAAAGAAATCGCCAACGCCAACGCTCTGACGCAAAAAGATGTTCTGATTTTTCCCGAGTGGCAAAAATACACCGAATCAACCATCCCCGAAGATTTCTCCCGCTTTGTCAGTCAGTACATGGTCGGAGCTTATTTATACGGTAGTTCAAGCTCATTATTTCTAGTCTT
>JAPLZN010000094.1 GCA_026395035.1 Candidatus Vogelbacteria bacterium
GGTGTTCCTGGAAACCATCCCAAGTTTTTTCGCAGTATCTGCTCAACCCACTCCATTTGTCGAAGGTCGCTGAGAGTTTCCTTTCGACCCAGGTCCCCTTCATCTTTTCGTCGATGAAACGGGAGATGGTCCACAGGGCGATACACACCGCGATCATTCCGATTATGGAGATGGCCAAGAAGAAAGCAAACCAGCGAATGTGTTCGTACTTCCACCAGGCCACGCCGAGAAGGACGAAAGGCAGGGCCATTACACAGACTTCCCACGGGGCGAACCAAAGATAGGTGAACTTCCATTCTCCGTCTTCAGTCACTTTTTCGGCTTTCCATAGCCGGTAGCGGGGTTGATAGCTCGGATACAGGTATTGGTCGAACCGAAGAATGTCGCTGGCTTCGGTGATCTCTCCCCAGTTTTTGGCCCAGGCACTCTTGATCAGGGCCTTAATCGTCTTAGGTCGCAAGCCTACGAAAGCGAAAGTGGCCGCGACCGTTAGGAAACACACCGAGGAGAGAACCCCCGCGAATGTCTTTCCGATCAGATATCCGATTAATACCGGTATCTTCGGAACGGTGTAGAACCACAGCCGTTTCCGGTACTCGCACTCGTCGCGTGGGGCCGCGCGGTGGAACTTGTTGACCCACCACCAGGCGGCTTGGCCTAGTTTGGAAGTCGGAACCGATGAAAATTCCGATGCGGGAACCGTAAATTCTGCCGTAGCTACCCCAACGCAAGCGATATTGCTCAATTCCGACAGAATCGGCGGGGTCCGACGATCCTTCATGCTGTCCCAGCACAGATTGCGCCGGTAGCCGTGCTTGGTTTTTTCGAGGTAGGTCTCGACTTCCTTGCCGGCGTTTTGGCCGGCGAAAGCCAGTACGGCGATCCGGTGCTTGCCAGGCGAGAACAACTGGATGAAAGCGATCCCGTTTTCCACTTCGCGGAAATAGCGGCGGCCGGAATCGGAATAGTTGTAGTTCATCTCCGACCCGTTCTGTTCGCAGACCACGATGTGGGTCGGGCGCTTTTCGGCTGCCTCCGGTGAAAAGAACCATTGGATTGGCACGGTGGCCGAATCCAACTCGTTCTTTCCGCCATTGACGGTCAGAGACATAGCCAGAGGTCGGATGACCACCGGCGCCTCTTCAACGTAGACCGACGGCCTTGCGTCTTCCGCCGGTTTCATGACCTTCTTTCTCTTTCGACTCATTTTCTCTCTCCTTTCCTTGATGTCAATATTTCGAAGCTTTAGAGCTTTCTGTTGGGTATTATACCATATATATTAAAAAATGCAAACACTAAAAAAGTAACCCCTTGCACCTTGACCCGCATTTCTCCCCTCCTGGGATAGGAGGTTGAGAAGCGAGCTGGCGTAGCTTCGAAAAAGCTTTTGAGGATTTTTGTGAGCCAAGCGAAACAAAAAGCCCAAAAGGTGCTGAAAAACGAGGACACGCAGTGTTTCAGAGTTGGAGCGCGACGGCGCGAGACGGGGTCGCGAATTTTTCTCCGGAAAAATATCGTGACCTGCCCCTGTAGGGGGCCAGGGGTGGTACGGTTTTGTATTGAATTTGGATTATACCGCCCCGGCGAGTACGCCACCCCTCCTATAATAGGAGGGGATTAAAAAATGCAGGATCGAAGTCCTGCATTTTTTTGGGTAAGTATTTGAATTTGCTTACTACTTACAACTTAGTACTTATTGCTTACCGCTTACTGCTTGTCTTACATCATCAACGAGACTAGCAACAGAGCCACAATATTTAATATCTTGATCATAGGATTAATGGCTGGCCCCGCTGTGTCTTTGTAGGGGTCCCCAACAGTATCTCCCGTGACCGCGGCCTTGTGGGCATCCGAGCCCTTGCCGCCGTAATTGCCTTTTTCAATATATTTCTTGGCATTGTCCCAGGCGCCACCGCCGGAGGTCATCGAGATGGCCAAGAAGAGGCCGGTGACGATTGAGCCGACGAGCACGCCACCGATTACGATTGGGGCTTGAGAGCCGAAAATCAGCCAGAGCAGGATCGGGACGAGAACGGGAATAAGCGCCGGAACGATCATTTGGCGAATTGCCGCCTTGGAGACGATATCCACGCAACGGGCGTAATCAGGCTTGGCGGTGTATTCCATAATACCGGGAATCTCGCGGAACTGGCGGCGCACTTCGGTGACGACATCGCCGGCCGATTTGCCGAC
>JAPLZN010000105.1 GCA_026395035.1 Candidatus Vogelbacteria bacterium
TTGATAGGCTTCGGCGCGCGAGGCCGGACGCAAAAAATCATAGACAACCCGAAACGAACCTTCACGATCCCGTTCTTCATCTTCCTTTTTGGTCGTCTGCGATGGGTCGTACGCGTACGATACTTGATTATTGAGAACACCGACGGACAGGCCGAGAAAATCATAGACCTGTCCCATCCACACGGCATCGCGTCGGGCCAGGTAATCATTGACCGTTACCACATGCACCCCACCACCAGCCAGAGCATTAAGATAGGCCGGCAAAGTGGCAACCTGCGTTTTACCTTCACCGGTTTTCATTTCGGCAATCCGCCCGTCATGCAAGGCCAAGCCGCCAATCAGTTGGACATCATAATGGCGCTGACCAAGTACTCGCTTGGCTGTTTCGCGCACGGTCGCAAACGCCTCCGGCAAAATATCGTCCAGAGTTTCTCCGGCCGCCAGTCGGGCGCGAAATTTGACCGTTTGCTCTTTCAGCTCCGCATCCGATAGGGCCGAAACAGCCGATTCAAAACCGTTGATCGCTCCGATCAGCGGCTTTATTTTGGTCAAATATCGTTCATTATCACTGCCGAATAAGGCGGAAAGTATTGACATAGATTGATAGTATACCCTGAAAATCGCCAATTTTCAACGAGCGAAGCGACTGTGAAAATTGAGCGCCCCGGGCTCGACCCGGGGCCCAGGTGAAAAAATAAAAAAATTCAAGGACCGACCTTTTTGGGGATTTAAGGTCGGTCCTTGGGTTTCGGGTAAAGTACCCACCTTTCGTAATTCAAAGTAAAAAAGCACCAAAAGAAAAACCCCCAATCACAGCATCGGGGGTTTTTCGGAAGAAACTATTTCTTCTTCTTAGCAGCCTTCTTCTTCTTCGCAACTTTTTTCTTAGCCATAGTAGTTTTTGCGCGCTTAACTTTTTAAAAGAGGTATGACAGCAATCCGACCTTTCCGTGAAAAATTATTTTAAATTCGCGGAAAAAAATTTTTGCTATCACTCTTATCTTTAATTATCGTTCATATTTAATATCAATACAATATTTTTTTAGAGAAAGGTGTGGATAAGTCAAAATCAGTAAAAAATATTTTTTACTGATTTAATTAAAAATTTTAAATTAGAAATTAAAAATTGGATTAAATACGGATAAAGTTTCTTCATTTTTAATTTTAAATTTTTAATTTTAAATTTGCCACGAGCGAGCGTAACAAAAAAATCACCAGTAGGTGATTTTTTTGTTACGCTCGCTCGTGGCCGGCGGAGGCGAGCTCCAAAGTAAAATATCTTATGTGAGTGCGTCCACCGGCCACGACCGGACGATACAAAAACTGCCAATTAGAACTTTCTCAGAGTCGCTTCGAGCCATTTCTGGTCACGGAAAACGACCGTCTCCATCTTGACGACTGCGAAACGCCGAAGATAATCAATGATGGCTTCTTTGGGATAAAGATAAAAAGTTCGTAGCCCATATTGATCTTTTTTTGTCACTTCCTGGTAACTATCGGCTTGTTTTAAAGACAGACGAAAAATACCGCCCTGGTTTAAGCTGTCAAAAATTTTGTTAAAAACAAGGCGGAGTGATTCTCGTGGTAAGTGCCGAAGTGAAGCGAAAGCGAAAACGGCATCCGTTTTAGGAAAGTCATAAGCCTCAACATCGGCAACCACAAATTTGGCGCGGGGAACCTTGGCTTCCGCCAAGTGAACCATCTCCGGAGAAAGATCGATACCGAGATATCTTTTGGTGTGACGACAAATCTCGGCCGCATCGCGTCCGTTTCCGCAACCGATCTCTAAAGTTATTGGATCGCTTTTACCGATTAAACTGAATACTTCTTCGATATCTTTAACCCGCGGGCCAATATCGTCAAACTTTTGAGCCAAGGCCCGGGCGCTTAAATCATATGACCTTTTCGTCTCCTCTTTGTGTGAATCCATGGTGTGGAAATGGGTTATTTACCTTGAATTACGAAACTTTTGGTTGTCATTCCCGGCTCAAGTCCCTGCCTGCGCGAGGATAAGCTCCGGCGGGAATGACAGAAATTGGAGGTTAAGCATAACATAAAAACCGCCTTGCGGCGGCCTTTATGAAGATATTTTACATTTAGAGCTTCCCAATCAGTGATGAAGAGGAAACACTCACCATAGGAGTATAGCAAATTGTCCCAGAAAAGTCAAATTTACTAAATTTGCCAGCTAATTAGTACTCTCGAATGTACGGTTCGATCGCAATCGCGTCATTATTCTGTAAGAACTTTTCCCGTTCGGCCTTATTGGCAAACATATACAATCCGTACCCGCCAAAGCCTCCACCGCAATATTTTTTTGCCAACTCGCCCGCCTCCGGTAACTTTTCCATTCCCTCAGCCAGGTGGATCTCGTAACTTAAATTAACTGCTTCACACAAGCCGGAATAAGAGACGTTCATCGGATTTACCGCGGCCCGAGCCAACCGGCCAACAACCGCGACATAATCAGAATCTCTGGGCTTGTCGGCGTTGGACGGGGTATGGTGATCCTTTCCCGTCCACATTATCGCCATCAACCCCGATAAGAAACTGGGGTTAATCTTGAAATCAAGAACCGGTCGCGCCCCGCTTCTCCAAACGCATAACCCGGTTTCTTGAACAACAGCCGGATCTTGCCAGCCAACACCCAGAGCCAGTTCGGAGGCCACACCATCCTTCCCGGTCAAAATACTGTAGGCGGCCGAGCCTCCCAAACCGCCTCCAACTTTATACGACCATTCGCTCAAACTTACATTGGGCGAGATCGAACAATTTACGATATATCCATCCGGTCGCGCAAATTTGGGGGCATCGAGCCATCCGGCGGCAAAATCTACGCGCAACGGTATCGAATCAGGAGTCTTGATAAATTTAATAATGTCAGTGGTCGAGATCTTTTCATAGTCAAGGGTCTTCGACAAAATGACATACTCTGCCCCCACCTGCCGGCAGAGATCTTTTTTAACTTCAGTAAATTTATCATCCTCAGTTACCGCCAATACTTGCGGTCGAAGACGCAAAAAGTGAGTTTTGAAGTCCAAACCAATCTCGTCGTCTTCGCTGATGACCACTTCATCAACCATCGTTAAGGATTCGAGTAAGCGGCGCTTGTGCTCCATCGGCAACGACGATTTTTTATGCTTATACTTCCAAAGCATTTGATCGCTGGCAAAGCAGACAATCAAATAATCTCCCAGTTTTTTGGCTTGAGTAAAAAATTCTACGTGCCCACCATGAAGAATATCGAAGCAACCGGATACAAAAACTTTTTTCTTATCCATTTTAGATTAGAGCTTATTTAATCTGCCCCAACTCGATCTGCTTGATCAGATCGTCACCTTCTTTCTCGAACGCCGGGTCAAGTTTGATATAGTCGGAAACAACCTTGACAGCTGCCGCCCGATCGCCGGAGAAGTAATAGGAAGCCGCCAGCGAGATGTTCGTCTGCCGATCCTTTGGGTTGGCGGCAACGCGCAATTTCCAAATCTCGATAATTTTTCCGTATTGTTTAGTCGTGGCGAAGTAGCCCAAGAAGCGGTCATCGTTCTCAATCGCCAGACGGTCCGGGGCAGAACTAAGGATTGATTCGGCTAGATCTTTCCGGCCGGCATATAAAGCCGCCAAAGCGTACATCCTCCCGGCTTCAATGAAGGCCGGTGCTCCATCGTAGGCCTCTTTGAACAAGGCCAAACTTTCGTCGTTCTTACCCTGACCCAAATAAATTGCCCCAAGCTGGAAAAGAATCATTTGCTTTTTAGGTGAGTACGCTCGTGCCTTCTCCAATTCACCGATGGCGCGCGGATCGCCTATCCCCTGCAGAAACGAGCCATAGAGAAGATGAGCGCGAGCATCGGCATCGTCAGCCGAAAATTGTTTGGCCATCTGATCATTCGCCAATTGCAAAAATTCCTGCTTGACCGGCAACGGTACCGACTGACTACCGATTATTTTTGTTGATACGCTTAGAAGCTGCTCGCGCGCCTCAGCCAGACCCGTTACCTCGCTGTAAGAGAAGATATTCTTAAACTCCGTGAGCACACCATTGGGATCTGTGCCCGAAATGCCCCGAATAATCGCCGCCGAGACAGTCATCCCGCGGACATTAAAATAGTACACGGAAGACACCGTCAAGATAACGGCGAAGAGTGCCACAAACGGCAACCAAGCCCCATCACCTTCCCGAGCCGGCGCCGGAGAAACGGTAGCCGAATTCTCCGTGGCGCCAACATGAATATAGCCGAGCACCAGGTAAAACATAATGGTACTGATCAATTGATCAAAAATGGTCAGATTTTGGAAAAAATAGCCCGCCAGCAAACCGACAAAGATCGCCTTGACCACCCAAGCTTGATCGCCAGCTTCACCATTCTTTTTCCACAACAGATAGTAGAGAGCGGAACCAAAAAGAGCTAGATAAGCCAATAGACCCAAAATCCCGGCATTGACCAAGTTATCAAGAGCGATGTTGTGCGAGCGATCGAACCACGGTTCCTGGCCATACATTTCCGGTGAATAATATTTTTGGAAAACCAGGGGATAATTCTCCGGACCCCAGCCCAAAACCGGATGTTCCTTGAAACCCTGCCAACTCATCGCCCAGATCTGTTCGCGCGCCAGTAATGAAGAGTCATTTAGAGACAGTTTGGCAAAACGCGCCAAGACATTGCTCTTTTGAACAAAAGCCGTATTCCGAACGGAAATAAAAAGTAGGATCAAGACAACAATAACACCCAGGGCGGACAAACCGGCCCGGCGGACTCGACCGGGATATTTCCAGGCCAAAATAATCGAAACCAAAACTGCGCCACCAATGGCGCCGAGAACCGCGCCGCGAGTAGCAGTATAGTAAAGCAAGGTCGATTCAAGAATGATAATCGCGCCATAGACCCATTTGGCAATTTTGTTGCGAGTGGTCGCCAATAAGTAGCCGGACAGAAAGAGATGAAACAGCATATAGACAGCCATGTACGCCGAGTTGCCGAGAGTCGCGTCGATACGAGAACCGCTCTGATGAATGTCGGCCTTACCGGCAAGCTGCATCAGACCATTCCAAGAAACGATTAGACTCACCCCCAAACTGGCTTGGAACAAGCGATGCCAAAGTTCGCGCGTCTTGAGCACGGAAATCGCCACCAAGAAGAAGGCGAACGAGTGGATATAAGCCAACAAACCTTCCATTCGTTCAAAGTTGGACCAGAAGCTGCGCGACGGATCCAGACCGAAAATGGTCGCCAGCGTCATAATAATCAAATAGCCGAACAAGGACCAGAGAATCCAGGACGACCGCGGACGAGCCGTTTTGTCGCGATAGGCCAACACGAGCCAAAGCCCGAAAATAAGTTCAACGACAATTCGAAAAAAGAAATTTTTGCCGGTGATAAACGGAAAGAAAAGCGACAATTTTATCAAACAGCTCGTTTGCGAGCAGGTCGGAGTAACAATTAATGGGGTCAGAGTAATCGCCGCCAGTCCGGCATAAATCAAATAGCGCAACAGCTTGTTGGTAGTCATGGTAAAAGCTAAATTTCTAATAGATATGAACCGCCTTTAATATAACATAAACCGGTTGAAAATCCACCAAGAACCCCGACCGAGAAGACCATCGGTAGCCCCATTTTTCCCCGCCTTAACCAAGGAGCTGGGACGCGAAGACTTGGAGCGTCCCAGAGCCGGACTGAGCGCAGGCGAGGGAGGCGGGCCCGCAGGTCGGTTCTGCAGAACCGAACCTGTGGGGTGGCTATCCCCTCCTGCCTGAGGAGGGGTGCCCAGCAGAGGCGGGGTGGTGGGAGGGCCGGGGCGGTTGGACCCAAATCAGGACTCCACCACCCTGACCTTCGGTCACCCACCAGTCTGTTCCCACTGGAACAGCTGTCGGGCCCACGCGTTCCTCTCTGGTGATCGGCCGCGCGGGCCCGTCTCCTTCGCCTGCGCTCAGTCCGACTCTTAATCCCTGCGCTTGCTCGGAATTAAGCACCTCCCGCCGGCACGGTCCGGTCTTGCGCCCCTCCAAGTATTCGGGGCTCACCTCCTCGGGCAGGAGCTCCCACCACCCCGGCCTAACGGCCACCCCTCCTCGGGCAGGAGGGGATGAAAACATAATGGGGTTATCCGCGGTCCCCAAACAACTTAACGGACTCTCCTGACGCCAACGACTCGGCAGTCCGTTCTAAGATAAAAACATTCTCGTATCCTTCTTTGGCGTCGGTTATTGGCTGTTTTCGCTCTCTCATACATTCGGAAAAATGGAGGCATTGATCCCTTAGGGCGTCCACCTTCCCCGAAAACACCGCTTGGCCTTGGGGGTTCTCCTTAGTGAAGATCCGTAATTTTTCAGCGACAGTATCGTCAAAAATAGCGGTGCCTAATTCTCCGACGACAGTAACCTCCCGAACCTTTCTTGGTTCGATCCAACTAAGATGGAAAAAAGTTTTGTTTTCTCCGTAATCAAGGGCCATGTCCACCACATCTTCGATCTTTGGAAGCAGAAAACTTCCTCCTTGGGCTGAAACCGAAAGAGGAAGACGGCCGAGCAGATAATTGGCCAGCGAAACATCATGCGGGGCAAGGTTCCAAGCCACATTTATATCGTTTCTGACCGGACCGGGGCCGGACCGTCGAGAATATAGATAGCGGATCTTTCCCAAGACGCCCTGATCGATAATTT
>JAPLZN010000030.1 GCA_026395035.1 Candidatus Vogelbacteria bacterium
GAATCGATTTTTAAATAGGGATAAAAAAGCTTCCCCATGGGATTGTTCATGTAATGACTGGCCACCATAAGAATTGTAGCTGGAGGGAAATTGTCGAGCTAGTACGTCCAAATACGAGGCAAAATTAAAGAAGCTTTCCGCTCGCAGAAAGAAACCGCTTGTTACGCGTGGTAGCCAAGACAATTGGACAAAATCTGATAAAGGATTTCTTTCTTCCGTATCTCCTTCAGCGTAAATGTGATTCCGGTTGCCACCTTGGACGTTGAAACCGCATTGGAGAGCGATTGCTTCGAGTATGGTGGATTTTCCACTACCGTTTTCCCCTACGAAAAAAGTGACTCGCCGATCAAAACCAATTTTCAGGGTAGATGCTAATGCCGGAATGCTAAATGGATAGTCTTTGTTTTGCTTATCGGTGGCTTGGCTAATTTTAATCTGTTTTAGAAATGGAGCAAAAAAGCTTGAGTTCTTCATCTCTTCATTCTGTCATCTTCCTCCGCCTTCGGCAAGATTCTTTGATAATTTGCCGTTTGCGGCCAATTTCCCCGCCTTTTGCCGGATAATCAGTGAGCCTAAACTGGGCATCGAGGCCACATTATTAGCCCACCGACCTCAGTTAGGAAGAATTCGCTCCTGACCGGGAATAGCCATTCACCATGGACAACGACGAGCCAGTTGTCTCAAAGAGTTGGGACCGGCAAGTCTTAGCCGTTCTCAAGGCCATCGAGGCCCGTCTTGGCGGTATCGAAGAAACGCTCCTCACGATTGAGGATGTCATCGATAACGCATTACAAGACGCCATGTAGACAACAGGGTTCGATATCACTCACAGTGTCACAAATGAGATCGCAAAAGATGGCTACAACTATGGGTGGCCCGAGGTGGTTTTGTTGGTGCCCTGTGAGGGAGTTGAACCCCCGACCGTTCGCTTAAGAGGCGACTGCTCTACCAGCTGAGCTAACAGGGCAACTTGAAAACAAAATTCAAACCATCAACTTTGCCGAACTGAGCCCCGACGCTTACAGTCGGGGTCCCGACTTTCGCGTCGAGACTAACAGGACAAACAAGGAAAATCTTAACAAATTTACGAACCATAAGCAACCAAAAATTACGACTTCACCACTTCCCCACTCTTTTATCGACTGTGGGCGGTCGATACGTAGATAGACGCGGAGCGCCCTTTCAGTAACTCCCCCTCATCGGGCCAGCATTTTAGGTCACAATCCTAAACTTTTACGAGCCTCGCGCAGCCAATTAGAAAATAACGGGAAGCGAGCCGGCGGGAGGCGCTGTTTGAGTCCGCCGCGGCGGACGAGTTCGCCGGGAGCCGTGCGAGCGACTTGATTATTTTCTTGATTGGCGAGCGGAGCAGAAAATCGAGCACGATTTTACGTGTGCCCGTTAAAGTTTAGGGCTGTGACCTATCGTATCTACCAACGGAAACTCCCCCGCCAGTTCGCCGGAATAATAGAATTCGTAGGCTAGACCGCCGAAGGTGTAAGTCCGACCGCCGAGCTCAATCTCCGAGCCGCCGACTTGCGGATCGGCTTTCGGTACGGATTTTTCAAACCCGACATTAAAGATCGTGGACAAAATTTCCGGTCGGTCGGCAATAGCAAAACCGGCGTCCCTCCACTGCTTCTCGATTTGCTTTAGGAACAGGGCCGTATAGAGATAGGAATAATAGCGATTATCCGGATCGGTCAGACGGTTAAAGCGCTCCTCGTCCCGATTGGCCGCGACAAAGACCAACAGTTTTTCATCGTCCTCGCCTAAATACATGGGCGAAGTCTTGTCTGTCAAATTTTGTTCGATCGCTTTCGCCGTTTCTTCTTTAATCCCGGCTACTCCCAGCGAAAATTTTACCTCGTTGCCTAATATTTTTAACGGCTGGAAGAATTGCTTGAACACTTCGCGATTGTCTTTGAATAAGCGGATCTGCTCGCCGACGATCTGCGCCGCAATCAGACGAGCGGGAATTTTCGTTTCCGCCGCCACCCGCGCGATAACCTCCTGGTCTTTAGCCAGGGCCGAGGCTATCGTCTGCCATTCAGGAGTCCCCACCCAAGCATAGAGATTGGACGGGCCCAGGCTCGAAAGTAATTGTTCGGCGGAAGATTTCTCTTCGGCGCATTTCAGGCTTTCTTTGACATATTCCTTATCAGCCAACGCGTACATTTCGGCGGCCGCAATCATTTTAAACAGCAACGCCCCCGAACGGGTTCGTTCGTATTCCGCCTGAATCTTCCCGGCATTGGCCGGATAGAATTTTTTTAACACCCCAACTCGACAGAGATCCGTCGCCAGACGCGCCGGATCGGTCGCGACTTTTTCATTAAACGATCCCGCCAAGCGCGCCAAGTAGCGGTCGTTCACATCGACGCCGCCCGCGGTATCGGTCAGATGAAATTTGACGGCCAGCCATCCAGCAATGAGAAAAAAACCGGCCAAAGCGAAGCCGTAGAGACAAATCTTATAGCAAATAGAGAGCCATTTTGGCATTAGTTAGTGAAATATAGCATTGTTTCCCGTCTTTGTTAATATTTTTGGCTAAATTCCAGCCTTATTTTAAGCCATATTTTAACACGTTTTCTAACCAATAGCTTGGAATCACTTTGTAATTAATTGC
>JAPLZN010000053.1 GCA_026395035.1 Candidatus Vogelbacteria bacterium
AGGCCAAGGATGAGTTCGGCGAAGTGCCGGCGAATGTCAAAACGGCGCCGGTGACCAAGCTGGTGACCGAACTGTTTCAGTTGGTCGGCGAGTTGAGCACGAAGCCGGCGGTGGCGGCTGAAGCTCCCGCAAAAAAGGTGGAACTGCCGGCCGACTACTTGCGCCTCACGACGCGTTTCAAGGTGCTGGTGGTCGACGACAATTATGACAACCGCGTGCTGGCCGGGCATCTGCTTGGCGCCGATCATGATCTGATGGTTGTCGACGGCTACGGTGCGGCCATGCAGGCACTCGACGGGCAGATGTTCGACGCGGTGCTGACGGATAGTCAGCTTCCGCTGGACTTCTACCATCGTTCCCTCTCGGATCGCGCGATTAAGACGACCGAGGTGCTTCAGCACCAAGGTCAGTGGATCGCCTTCCGGGCGACGTTGCGTGGGGCCAACGCGGCGGTGGTCACGGACGCCAACCACCATCAAGATTGGCAATCCGCGGTATTGGATGACTTCCGCGAGCCCATGGAGATGAACGGGCATAGGCTCATGTTCATCAATAATATGGGCAAGCGCTGGGACCTCGCCCTGGCCACGCTCATGCTCATGAAGTAGGTACATCGACCCCCGACAGAAAACCCCCGCAAGGAGGCAAGTATGTCGGGGGTTTTCTTATTGATCAACATCGCTTGAGACATGTTTGTTATTTTACGCGGGGATGAATCGTCACGACTCATTTTTTAGGTATTGTTCAATCCTACTCAGTTGTTCTTTGAAGTCTTCGTCCATATTAAAAACTTGAAATCCTAACCTTTCAGCCTCATCCTCAAAATACCGAGAATATTCAGCGATCATTTTTGCAATTTTACCGAATGTTGCTGCCTCTTTTGTTTTTCGTAGTACCCAATCATTTGGCGTTGTAGATTTGTGAATGTCTTGAACAAATTTATGTTCATCATATTTTACTAGAAAAACCGCTTTGACTTGCTCCCGGCCGAATTTCTCGAAGATACGATTAACTACTTCAGGGGTGATTTGATATCCTTCAACAATAAAATCATCCTCGTCCGTTAGGTATGTTTCGGCCACCATACTAATGGCGTCGTAAGTGGTTTTTCCCTGAGTGATATAATTTTCTACTATTTGTTTTGCGGAGTATTTTGAATAAAGTTCATCGTTACTTTCTCTCCGTAAAAAACTGTGCGGAAAAAGCTCCGGCCGTTTTTCCTCTGGCGTGCATACCCAAACAATGTTTTGAAGGGTGTCGGCTGAAATCCAAGGAATTTGGTATTCAGTAGCCAATTTTTTGGCTAAAGTCGTTTTGCCGCATTTCGGTGGTCCGCCGATTAAATAAATCATGAATAGAATTATATATACCCACTAAACCCCTAGTCTTTTAACGGCGGAGAGAGCGAGATTCGAACTCGCGGTACCCTTTCGGATACACAGACTTTCCAGGTCTGCCCATTCAACCACTCTGGCATCTCTCCATTTTGTATACACTGATTCTATCCGCTCGTTAGAGGTGTCAAATATTTTTAAATATCTGGCCACAGCATCCTCTTGGTATAGATATATATCTTGTTTACGCTCAGTAATATGAGGTATAATCTTGAATTCTGCAAGCACCTGCGCTACTTGAAAAATCAATTCTGGCGAAAGACTTCTAAAACAAAGACCAATATTTTTATATGCTTTGCCCCTTATTTTATGCACATGCACGAATATACAACCGTCTGTGTCTATGAGCCCACGAATACAAGCTTTTTTGTATGATGGTTTCTTTAATATCCAGTTTGGAATTCTTAACCCATTTTTTAACTTATTGCCACGGACTAATCCTCTTGCGACAAGGAAATCCACGACCGATGTACTGGTAAGAGATATAACGAGGGTATTACTTGTTTTTCTTTTACGAATAACCGGTGTAATTCCAAAAAGTTTACTGCATAAAGAATAAACATATTCGGCAAATTTTGCGTCTTTAATTGAATTTAGAGTAATATTTGCCTGCCATGGATTATTGATCCCACCATCACCCATCATTATTCCAAAGAATTCAGCCAATTCTATTGAATACTTAGGTAAAGTTACTTTTTTGCGGTGACTATTCTCGGGGTGTTTCAAGGTACGGATATTTACCATACTACTGATTATATCATGGTTTTAA
>JAPLZN010000080.1 GCA_026395035.1 Candidatus Vogelbacteria bacterium
TTCTTGTACAACGAGGAAGGAGATTCCGACCCAGCATTCACAAAGATGCGCCCATTGCGAAGCTTTTTAAGTTTCATCTCTAACCTCCTTTCAGGCGTTTAATCTGCCCAAAAACTAGCACAAGCGCACTATATGTGCAAATGGCAGAAAATTGTGATAATCTTTAACCAGTTTAATTATTAAGTCGCAGGGATATAAATCTGCGAAATTGGGGCCTGAATTTTTCCCCTCCTTGATGAGGAGGGGTGGCGTACTCGCCGGGGTGGTGCGAATTAAATCAACCACCCCGGTCTGCGACCACCCCTCCTTAAAAAGGAGGGGATGAATGCAAAATTCAACTTCCAATTTCGAAGATTTTCCTCTGCCATTAACTAAATAGCAATATGCAATCCAAAGAGTTTTCGATGGAGCTAGGTGGTCGCACTTTGACTGCCACTTTTACCGACTGGGCCAATCAGGCCGGCGGTTCGGTGTTGATGAAGTATGGTGAGACGGTCATTTTGGCCACTGCCGTGATGAGCCAGAAACCAAAAGAGGGTGGGGATTATCTCCCACTGACGGTTGATTACGAAGAAAAATTTTACGCGGCCGGTCGTATCCTCGGCTCCCGCTACCAAAAGCGCGAAGGTCGTCCGTCCGATGAGGCGATTCTCTCGGGCCGGATCATCGACCGCACTATTCGCCCGCTGTTTGATCAGTCTATTCGCCACGAGATTCAGGTAGTAACGACAGTACTGTCCATTGATGCCGACAACGATCCGGACACTTTGGGCGTCATTGGTGCTTCGCTTGCGCTCACTACTTCCGATATTCCGTTCGCCGGACCAGTGTCCGCCGTGCGCTATGGCATTGGCCGGGACGCAGAGGGTAAGCCTGATTTCACTAAATACGTTATCAATCCGGCCTATGCCGAGCGCGACAATCTAACTTTGGACTTACTGGTCTGCGGCAAAGACGGCAATGTAAACATGATCGAATCCGAAGCCAAGGAAGTCGATGAAGATATTGTTGGCAATGCGCTAGAACAAGCGGTCGCAGAAATTGAAAAAATCCAAACCTGGCAAGCCGGCATCATTAAGGAAATGGCCAAGGCGAAGCGGGTAATTGAAAAGAAACCCGCCACCGCCGGTCTAGCCGAGCTATTTACGGCCGAAATCGCACCGAAGATGGATAAGGCAATGTTCTCCGGTGCCGGCAAAGACGGTATTCATGCTTTGGAAGAGGAATGGGTGAAAGTTTACAAAGAAAAACTGCCAGAGGCAGATGTAAATGAGGCGATTTTTTACTACGCCGATCGGGTCAACGATCTATTACACAGCGAAGCCATCAAGAACGATCGCCGCCCGGATGGCCGGAAGATGAATGAGCTGCGTCCGATTCAGGCCCAAGCCGGTGACCTTATTTCCTCCATCGTCCACGGTGTTGGTCTCTTCTATCGCGGAGGAACACACATTCTCTCGGTGCTTACTCTCTCCGGACCGAAAGATTCCCAGTTGATCGAAGGTATGGAGGTCCAGACCAAGAAGTATTTTATGCATCACTACAACTTCCCGCCGTTCTCCACCGGGGAAACCGGCCGGATTGGC
>JAPLZN010000073.1 GCA_026395035.1 Candidatus Vogelbacteria bacterium
AGCCTGATCGTATCCGCCAGATAAGCGGTGTTTTTCAGCAGTTCTTTAGGGTATTTCGGTTCTTCGAAAAAGAATTCCAAATCGCCATCGGCGAACATCTGGCGGAGATCACCGAGGGTGTAGATCCGTTCAAGCAAAATCGGGACCAGTTGTTGCATTTTTTCCGGCGAATAATGCGGAAGTTTTTTTAGCTCGCTCAAATACGGTTCCGCTTGAGTTAAAAATTCTTCCGGCTTTAGTCGGCGCAAATATTCGCGATTCAGCCAGTTCAATTTTTCCTCATTAAAGATTGCCGCGCCTTTCTGGACTTTTGCCAGATCAAACTTTTCGATCAGTTCTTCTTTTGACAGAAGCTCCTGGTCAGTACCCGGATTCCAGCCCAAAAGAGCCATATAGTTGAGAATTGCTTGCGGTAAATAGCCTCGATCGCGGTATTCGGTCATGGCCAAAGCCCCCTTGCGCTTCGAAAGTTTGGTGCGGTCGGGCGCCAAAAGCAAGGGTAAGTGTGCGTAATATGGGGTGGTCGCTCCGATCGCCTCCTGGATAAGGATCTGGCGCGGTGTGTTAGAAATGTGATCTTCTCCGCGAACAACATGCGTAATGCCCATTTCAAAATCGTCCACGACGACTGCCAGGTGGAAGATCGGCTCGTCGAGGCTTTTGGCAATGACAAAATCACCCAAGTCGGTGGTATCGGTTGAAATATCTCCACGGACTAGATCGTGGAAGGTAACGATCTTATTCGGATTTTTGAAACGGATCACTTCGGTCCGATCGCCCTCTTTTTTAATTTCCTCTTTAGAGATATAGGCTTTTCCGTCATCGATCAATTTTTGCAAATACTTTTTGTATATCTTCGAACGGGCGGATTGTTTCGGTACACTGTCCGTATTGTCGTATTCCAGTCCTAGCCAGTTCAGACTTTCCAAAATATTTTCCGCATATTCTTCTTTAGAGCGTTCGTGGTCGGTATCTTCGATTCGCAGGACAAATTTTCCTTCGTGCTGGCGGGCGTATAGATAGCTAAAAACGGCCGTACGATAGTTACCGGCATGTAATAGTCCGGTCGGACTGGGCGCAAATCGAGTGATTACAGAATTCATAATGTAAAATTAAAAATTATAAATTAGAAATTAAACCTAAGCCGTTTTTGTATTCCGCCCGGCGGCCGGATTGGAGTATTTTTTGGCCGCTAAAGCCATGTCGGCGCGCAGAGACTCGTTTTCCATCAGCCGGTTGATTTCCGACAAAAGCACCGACGGAGACAAGTTACTTTCCTCAATTACTATGGCTCCCCCGCCTCGGGCGTAGGTATAGGCATTAGTCATTTGGTCATGGCTGACGGATTCGGGAATAGGGATAATAATTGCCGGCAGGCCCCAGTTGGCAAATTCAAAAATAGTCGAACCGGCGCGTGAGACGGCGAGTGAGGCCGCTCCGGCCGTCATGCGCAGAGCAGTGTCGCCCAGGAAATCGAATTGCCGATAGCGTTTGGACAGCTCGTTTCCCGCCAAAATTGTTTGGACGCGAGCGCGGCAATCCTCGAGATTGGCTTTGCCGACCTGATGGATGACCTGATACTTTTTTAAGACTTCCGGCAAAATGCTCAACAGAGTGTCGTTGATCTTGACCGAACCGAGTGAACCGCCGACCACGAAGATCATGGGGATATCCGGATCGAGGTCGAGAAACTCGAAAGCTCCGGTTTTGATTGGATTCAGAATTTCTCCTCTAATCGGATTGCCGGTGACGGCCGTTTTTTCCGCTTTAAAATATTTAACCGCCTCGGGATAGGACAGGGCGACTTTTTGGGCAAATTTGCCGGCCCAAACATTGACGCGGCCGGGGATGGAATCAGAATCATGAATGATCACCGGAATTCCCAATACCCGCGCGGCGAACAAGGCCGGAAAGCTGGCAAAACCACCTTTGCCAAAAACGACATCGGGGTAGATAACGAACATCTTGGTTATGGCTGTCAATGCTCCCCAGGCGGTTTTAAACCAGTCGAGAAAGTTTAGAATCGACTTGTATTGACGATGTTTCCCGGCCGCGACCGGGACGAATTTGATCCCGTGTTCGAATAAAACTCTCGGATCATACGGATCAGTCGACATATAATAAAGCTGGGGCATGACCAGCTTGCGTTCCAGGGCGACCGCTTTGATTTGTTCGGCAACGGCGATGATTGGGTAAAAATGCCCGCCCGTCCCCCCACCGGTAAATAAAATTTTCATGAAGTTAATATACGAATATACGAATTATACTAATCTACGAATGGCTACGAATGAATTAAATTCCAAATCTCAAGCACCAAATCTCAAACAATACTCAAATTTCAAATCCTAAAATCCAAACAAAGACGAATCCGTTTGTAATTTGAAGATTAGAGTTTGGAATTTGTTTGTTATTTGAGGCTTGGTCATTGGTGCTTTTTAACTATTCGTAGCCATTCGTTTCATTCGCATAATTCGTATATTCGTATGTTTATCTTGTTTGATGCCTCGAGATGTTTAACACGATTCCGATTTCAATCATGGCGATGATTAGCGCTGAACCGCCGTGCGAAACGAAAGTTAAAGGCACGCCAGTGAGCGGGATCAGCCCGAGCATGGAAGCAATATTGATAAAGGCTTGGGCTGCAATCAGTATAACAAGTCCGACGGCTAGTAGTCTACCGTATTGATCCGAAACTCTTGAGGCAATCCGCAATCCCCAAACGGTGAAAATGGCGAAACAGAGGATGAGGACCATACAGCCGAGCAAGCCGAACTCTTCAGCCATTACAGCAAAGATTGAGTCGCCGATCGCTTCCGGTAAATAATTGAATTTTTGAATGCTTTGCCCGAAACCGCGTCCGTATAGTCCGCCCGAACCGATGGCGATTAGTGACTGATTGATCTGATATGAAGAACCAAGCATGTCTTGCGCGGGGTTAATAAATGTTTCCAGTCGGTGGCGGACATAGGGTTTCCAGGCGGCAAGAATTCCGATTGCCAAGACTGAAGCGAGGACTAGAATTAGGAGATGTTTGAGACGCGCGCCTGAGGCGAAGAGCATGGCGAGGGCGGTCACAAAGAGGACCATGAAAGTACCGGTATCGGGTTCCTTGATCAGAATGATGGCCGGAATTCCCAAAATAGCGAGGAAGGGCAGAATCCCCCTCATAAAAGATGAGATATGGTCCTTTTCCGCCGCCAGCCAGTAGGCCGCATAGGCGACAAAGCCGAATTTCAAAAATTCCGATGGTTGAAAAGAGAGTGGTCCCCCGAGATCGATCCAGCGCTTGGCCCCGCCAGCTCCAAAACCGATCGAGGGCAGAAAAACGAGCAGATTGAGCAAGACGGAACCGAGGAAAATCCAGAAAGCAAACCGCCGATAATTTTTATAGGGAATATTGGCGGAAATAATGAGGGCAATCAGACCGACGAATAAGATCAGAAATTGTTTGCCGGCCACCAGACTGAAATCGGCGGCATCGTTACGCGAGAGCAAGCTTTGCGAGGCGGAAAAAAAGATTACATAACCAAGCGTCAAAATTATGACGACAATCAGAAAGAAAAATTTGTCCGCCCGAGGCTTGACCATTAATTAGAAATTAAAAATTATAAATTAAAAATGAAATGCGGGTTTAGTAGTAAGATCCAATTTCTAATTTATAATTTCTAATTATTAATTACGGCATGGTACTTGCGCTTATCCAATAAGCGCAAGTAACATGCCGATGATGGCCATGACGATACCAATGACCCAATAGCGCATGACAACTTTATGGGCGGGCCAGCCCAGGGCTTCAAAGTGATGATGCAGAGGCGCGACCAGAAAAACTTTCTTGCCTCGGAATTTTTTCGAGGTCAGTTGGATAACATTGGACAATGAGGTGATGAACAGCGGAAAAGCGATGATTGGCAATAAAAGGACGGTATCGGTCAGGAACGCCAATACGGTGAGGGTGGTCGTGAGCCCTAAAATGCCCGTTTCGGACATGTAAAAACGGGCGGGCGGGATATTGAACCAGAGGAAGGCTAAAATGCCGCCAACGACCACGGTGCAGAAGGCAGCCAAATCGATGCGACCCTGGAAATAGGAAATACCGGCATAGGCGGAAAAAATGATCGCCATTACTCCCCCGGACAGCCCGTCCAGTCCGTCGATAACGCCGCTTGAAAACAACGAGATCATAACGAGAATAAAAAATGGAATAAACAATAAACCGAGGGCGAGTGGACCGTAAAAGGGCAAGTGAATGGCGGTCATTCCCAATCGACTATAAAACCAAAAACCGCCGATCAGACCAATGATGAGAACGACGAGTAAACGCTTCCAAAACGCCAGCCCGGATTTACTGTCCCCTGTCCCGGAAATTTGCAGCAGGTCGTCAATCAGGCCGACAATGGATCCGGCCAACAAGGTGAAGAGGGGCAACCAGGTTTGACCGCGGGACAGGAAATCCAGTTTTTCAAAAAATTGGTCACCGGGAAAGATAATCGACAAAAGGCGGATCAGACCAATAGTACACAGGACGCTGACCCAGATGACCACTCCGCCCATGCGCGGGGTGCCCACTTCCTTCTCGCAGTGGAGCGAATTGAAAATCGGTGTGCCGTCGCCCTTACCGGGTTTCTTTTTCCAACACCGGTTTCGATAGAGAAAATCCGTCAGGAAAGGCGTCAAAGCCAGCCCCATGAAGAAGGCAATAGCAGAGGGGGCGAACACCTTTAAGACATTCAAGTACATTGGAAAAATTATACCAAATAATGGCCATTTAGGCCAAATTTAAAGCCCAGACCGGGTTTCTCTATTGGTTGGTTAGGTCTCTCTTTGCCTCGGTGATCAGCTTTTCGACATCAGTAAAACGGCCCTGGGCGGTCGAGCCGAGCACGACAATGACTAGCGGATGACCCGGGACCGGTTCTACCGCTAAAGCCAGACTGCCGCCGGCCAGATCGGTCAGGCCGGTTTTGGAAGCCAGGATATTTGGCACCTTGGCGACCAAGAGATCGGTGTTGAACGCTTGATGAGGCTGACGGTCGAGCGAGTAAACGGTCAATTGATTACGGGTGGTGGCGGCGAGTAAGGTCGGATCGGTATTTATGATATGAGTGAACAAACGGGCCAAATCATAGGCAGTGCTGTAGGAACCGCTGATTTGACTGTCATACAGATCGAGCCCGGTCTCGTTTCGGAATTTGGTGTTTTCCAGACCGATCTCTGTCGCGACCTGATTCATTTCATCTATAAAATCCCGGCCGGTATTTTCGGTCATGGTCCGGGCGATCGCTTGCGCTCCCCCGTTCGACGACGATACTAGGGTAAAATTAGACAGATCGGACAGTCGCCAGCGCTCACCGGCGACGAGACCAGCCGAACTTTCCAGTTGAGCATCAGCCGCGGAAATTGTTACCTCCGTTTCGGGCGTCAGAGCCAGCGAGGCAGCATAGGCGGTCATGACTTTAGTGATGGAGGCGATTGGTCGTTTTTGCTGTTCTCTCAAGCGAAAGAGAGTCTGGCCGGTTGTCAGGTCGTAAACAATCGCCGACCCGGCGGTGAGGCGTAAATTTTCGAATGGACGACTGGAAACCTTAATCGGTGTTTCGATTGTCGTCGACTCGTCGGGGGTGGACGAAGAAACAACCGGGGCAGTCGTCGTTGGCGACGGGACGACGACGGTCGGAGTGAAGACAGGATTTTTTTGAGGAAAGGCGGCACCGACCAAAAAGTAGGCGATAACGATCGCCATGGCCAGCTGGATAGACAGGTAAATTACTTTATCTTTGGTCGCCCTAGGCATCATTTTTATTATCGTTATTTTCTTCCGTTGCTTGTTCGACGAAGTTTTCAATCTTGTCTTTCAGTGATTCGTATTCCGGCAAGTCCGCAATTTTTGCTACACCCAAATGCGTCAGCAGATCAAAAGTCGGTTTATACAAATAACTGCGGGAATCGGCTGGATTGGAAACACGATCAACTAATCCGCGGACGAGTAGGCTGCGTAAGATGAAGCTGGAATTTACGCCCCGAATATAGTCAATATCGGGCCGGGAAATCGGTCCGCGATAGAGAATGACGGATAAGGTTTCCAGTGCCGCCTTCCCCAGGTCGTGCGATAATTCGTCTTTCTGGATCTTTTCAATGAGCTCGCTCGCTTCCCCGGCGGTACCCAGCATTGTTTCATCTCCGTTTCTGACCAAGATCAAACCGCGCCCAGCTAGTTTTGTTTCTAAAATGGCGAGAGCTTCTTCAATAGTGTCCGTTTTAACGCCGGTCATTTCTGCCAGTCGTTTAAGCGAGACCGGTTCGGCCTTAAAGAATAAGATGGCTTCAAGTTGAGAATCGAGGGTCATTAATTGATTATAAATTAAAAATTATAAATTAGAAATTAAATTCCGGGTGAAGATTTTGCCGTTTTTTGAATTTTAGCGGTTATTCTTAAAATAGCATTGCAGTCGTCGGATAGTGAATCAAATTGAGTCTTAGAAATCAACTCGGAACCTTTTAGTAATCTTAACCAATAGTCAGTTTCTCGCGCTTCTTTGTGAGCAATGGCGAATTTACTGATGAAATCTTTCCGTGACTGAGCCCCTATCGCCTCCTCTACATTAGCACCAATTGATGTGGCACTTCTTAAAATTTGTTTTGATAAAATATATTCTTTTTTATTTTTAACCAAATCACGGCTCAGCCGGACTATATTTAAAGCGAAATGGAAACTCTTTTCTTGTATAATATTGCTTCCCATTTCTAATTTATAATTTTTAATTTCTAATTAATAGCGTGGCGTTGCCACGCTATTGCTCTCCATTTCAATATCCGAAAAATGTAGCCCCTGCTTCACATCGATAATCCCCTGCTTGACCAATTCCAGCATTCCCAAGAAAGACACAATGACGCTGACTTTTTCCTGTTTGTCTTTTACAAAATCGCTGAAACGCATTTTAAACGCCCGGCTGATTCGCTCGGTCAGATTACCAATCGCCTCTT
>JAPLZN010000099.1 GCA_026395035.1 Candidatus Vogelbacteria bacterium
AGAGCAGGGAAAGGTCTTTGAAAAGAGGGGCAGAACACGAGAACTGCCAATATTATACATATTTTTCGGTTATCCACAGAGTTCTATGGCTGACAATACGGAGAGTTGTGTACCCATACCGTCTTCTAATTTTTTTTACACAATATTTTTTTCTTTACTTGAAGTTGTCTTGACTTGGGTAAGAGGAGTATAATTAAGACGAGGTTGTTTGGATTAAGTTATCTAGACTAATTGTTCTTTTTCGGGAGGCTTATATCGTCCCGGCCCGATGGCGAATTCAACACTGTTTTCGCCTGAAATCCGTCAGACTGCGGCCACCCACTTAGCATTTGCTAAGGTAACTCTCTCCAGACAGCCTCATTAAAAACCCGTTCTTCGTGAACGGTTTTTTAAATCCAAAAAGGGATTTTTAAGGACCGACCTTTTTGGGGACTTAAGGTCGATCCTTGGGATTTTCCTGGATTATTGTTACAATTCTGGGTGATGAATCGAAAATGGCTATTACTCGTTGGAACTGCCGATCTTTTAATCTTGAGCCTCCTCGACAAACTGGCTTTTCGTTATTTTTTATACTGGAAATACGGCTGGTTTGATATTCTGATGCATCTGGGCGGCGGCTTGGCCATCGGCTTGCTCTCGACTTGGGCGTATTTTGAACTCTTGGCGAAATCCGCCGAGACCGGCTGGTCCTGGGGAAGATTGTTGACCTTCAATCTATCGTTTGCCGTTGCGATTGGAGCGATTTGGGAGCTGTTCGAGGTTTTGGTAGATCGAATAATTGTCTTTAACTGGTTCGATTCGGTAAAGGATACGCTGGTCGGCATTGGTGGCAGTCTATTAGCAGGCTTAATCATTGGATATTTACGATCATGGCCGAAACAAAACAGTTAAAGTTGTCGTTTTGCGGTGGCACGGGCGGGGTGACCGGTGCCAATTTTTTGCTCGAGGACCCCACTGTTCCCAATGGTTTCAAGGCGCTTGTTGATTGCGGGATGTTCCAGGGGACACGGATCGAAGAAAAGCTTAACTGGGAAAAGTTCCCCTACGACCCCAAAGAGATCAAGGCGGTTTTTATTACCCATGCTCATATTGACCACATTGGTCGTTTACCGCTTTTGTTGAAGGCCGGTTTTAACGGGACGATTTATTCCACGCCGCCGACCAAGGAAATTGCCGAGATCGCCTTGTTGGATGCCATCGGCGTGATGGAAAAGGAGAATAAGCATCGAGCGAAGGAAAAGAAGGCGAATCCGGAGGATCTGGAAAGTCTCTATGACACCGAGGATGTTTCCCGGGCGCTCCGGCAGTGGAAAACGGTTGGTTATCATGAACCGATTATGATTGGTGATTTTACGGTTGTTTTGCGTGATTCCGGGCATATTCTAGGCTCGGCGATGGTAGAATTTACTTATGGCAGCAAGAAAATTCTGTTCACCGGCGACCTGGGTAATTCACCGACGCCTCTACTCAAAGATACCGAAAAAGTGACCGATGCCGACTATCTGATTATGGAAAGTGTTTATGGTGATCGTAATCATGAAGACCGGCAGGAACGGCGTAATCGGCTGGAAGACGCGATCGAGGAAACGATTCGAAAGGACGGTGTGGTGATCATTCCGGCGTTTTCGATCGAACGGACACAAGAACTCCTGTTTGATATTGAAAATATGATGGAAAATTCCCGCATTCCGTTGGTGCCGGTCTTTTTGGACTCGCCGATGGCGTCCAAAGTGACGGCTGTTTACAAAAAACATTCCGATTATTTGAATCATGAGACAAATGCGATTATTAGGGGCGGAGACGGAATTTTTAAATTTCCGCAATTTCACGAAACGCTCTCAACCGAAGAATCGAAGGCGATTGATCTGTCCAATCCCAAAAAGATCATTATCGCCGGTTCGGGTATGAGTAATGGCGGGCGGATTATTCACCACGAGCTCAAATACCTGCCGGATCCGAACAGTACTGTACTTCTGGCCGGTTATCAGGCCGTTGGCAGTATGGGACGCTTGATCCAGGACGGGGCCAAATATGTTAAGATTTTAGGCGAAGAGGTGCCGGTGCGCGCGCGTGTTCTTTCCGTTTCCGGCTATTCGGCCCATAAGGATTCCGATGCGTTGTTTGAATTCGTGCGCGAAACGGCGGATTCGCTTAAAAAAGTGTTTGTCGTGATGGGAGAACCGAAATCGTCGCTCTTTTTGGTCCAACGGCTGCGCGACTACCTCGGTTTAGATGCCGAAGCACCGGAACTTAACCAGTCTGTCGAAATTGAACTATAATCGGTATTGTCATTCCTGCGCAGGAATGACACAATACGAACAAATACAATGGATCCTGAATTAATAAATAAATTATTGGCGGAAAAGGATAATGTGCGCAATCCGCACCTGAAGATCAAAATCTGCGTCTCGGGGGCGGCTGAAACGAGCCACTGCGGGGAAGGGGCGCTTGATATGGCGCTGGAATTGGGTCGGGAGATCGCCCGTCAGGGCGCGGTAATTGTGACCGGCGCCACGACCGGTTTTCCGCTTTGGGCGGCCAAGGGGGCCAAGGAAGAAGGTGGTTTTTCGCTTGGATTGTCACCGGCTCAGACCGAGAAAGAACACGTTGAATCGTGGGGCTTGCCGCTCGACTATATGGATTTTATTGTCTATACCGGCCAGGCGTTTGCCGGGCGGGATATTTTGCTCACTCGCACCTCTGACGCGGTGATCTTGGGTTGCGGGCGGATCGGCACCATCCATGAATTCACCGTGGCCTACGAAGATAACAAACCGCTCGGTATCCTAAGGGGTCCGTGGATGACCGACGAAGTCATTAAAATGATCATGGATAACGGCTATCGACCGAATGAGAAGGTCGTCTTTGAAGAAGATCCGAAAATTCTCGTGGCTAAGATGATTGAATTGGTGCGGAAGGACAAGGAAGCGCTCGCTTCGGATTAAAACCGTGAGTTACGAAAGGCAGAT
>JAPLZN010000061.1 GCA_026395035.1 Candidatus Vogelbacteria bacterium
AGATCCAAATTCAAAGACCCGCCGGTGGGGGGTTTTTGGGTGGGGGGGGATATCTGGTGGTGGGAAAGGGAGAGAAAGGGGGGTATACTAAATAGCAATTAATTAGTCAGTTGTTTTTCATGAAAAAAATTATCCTCGTTCTTCTTCTTATCCTGCCGGGGTTTTCGGTTTCCGCCGTTTGTGTCGATTTGACCAGTGACCTGTTTTTAGGGGACGGCGAAAGTTCTGTCCAACAGTTGGCGGTGAAACAATTGCAAAACTTTCTAAAAGAAAAAGTTTCTTCGGCGGTTCCGACGCTTGGTTTTTACTCGCGTCTAACGGCTAAAATCGTTAAAGATTTTCAAGCGGCCAACAATTTGCCGGTGACCGGTAGTGCCGACAGCGCGACGCGGGCAAAGATTAAGACCGCTAGCTGTTTGGTCACTAGTACCGGCCGAACATGGTTTATTCGTCCGGCCGGAGGAAATTATGGCACAGGCAATGGAACCTCTTACGCCGATGCTTGGGCCGGCTTGGAAAACATCAATCGGGCAAAAGCCGGGGACACCCTGTATATTTGTGGTCTTCACCGGGCAAGCGGTACCAAAATCGTTACTGTCCCCTCGGGAACCGCCGATGGTCGGATTACGATTCGGATGGATTGTCCGGGCGGGGACAATGGCCGGGTGTTTGGCTATATTTTTGCCTTGGGCCGGTCAAGCTATTTGAATTTCTCTCAATGTTATCTAGATGGTGCGCCAATCGTGATGGACAAGCCGGGCGATCCGGGGCAAGGTCAATTGTCCCACGATGTGACGATTGATGGCTGTGTGTTAAAAAATTATGCCGACGGGATCATTGATTTATATGCCGGACAAGATAATTGGATTATTCGTAACTCTGATCTCTCGCGGGCGGCGACCGGTATCTATACTCACACGCCTGGAGCGGCCAACAATTTGCTGGTAGAAAACAATTCCATTCATGATCTATGTTTGACCCAGAGTCAGCTCAATGATTCCGATTGTCACGCCATTGGCATTCAAAACGGTTCTGGTCACATCATTCAAAATAACAAAATTTGGAACACCGGTGAGGCGATCTCGTTGTGGTCGGGGAATTATGATATGAAGAATATTTTAATCAGCCATAATTTTATCAAGGATGTGAAGGCGGTCTGTAAGACTGACGGTCACGGTGTTGCGATTTCCGGCGATCCAGCTACTACCGCACTCGGCAAGCGCACTGGCATCAAAGTAATTGGGAACATAATTATCAATACGGGAACAGGTAACTTATGGACCAATTGTCCGGCGCCCGACAATATTGATGGCAATTGGAAGGGTGACGGCATCCATTCGAACAATATCGATCCGGTGGTCATGGATAACAATACGATTGTAAATACTCGGGGCTTTGGTATTCGTCTCCGTCCGTCGGCCAGCGGGAAAACCTACCCCGCCCTGGGAACTATTCGCAACAACATTATTTATCAAGCGCGTGGTGGCTTGATTGGGGTTAGTGGTAGTACGGTGGGAAATTTGGTGATCGATTATAATCTATTTTACCCGGCGACCGGGAAAAATGATCCGAAGTTCAGTCTTAGCCAAGCGATAAATCACGATGCTCATTCCGTTTTTGCCGATCCCCAGTTTATGGCTGTTTTTCCCCAAACGGCGGAGGATATTAAATTGCGGGCCGGTAGTCCGGCGCTTGATCGAGGGATAAATGTCGGCCAGGCTAGGGACTTTTTTGGCCGTGCTATCCCGCACGGAGCCAGGCCGGACATTGGCGCTTATGAGGAGACAGTGATGAATGATGAGTGAGGAATGATGAATGAAATTCAAAATCTAAATTCGAAGACCTGCCGGTGGCGGGTTTTTGGGGGTGGGGATAAGCTCTGGTCGGTTTTGGGTCGAAAGAGAGTATAATCAAGGGAATATTAATTTAGTCGAATCTCATGAAAAAATTATTTCTCTCGATTTTATTCCTCTTGCCCGTTTCCGGTTTACTGGCGGCTTGCGTGGATTTGCCCGGCGATCTTGGTTTGGGGGATGGGGAAGGTCCTGTCCAACAGTTGGCGGTGAAACAATTGCAAACTTTCTTGAACGAGAAAGTTTCTGTGACCGCTCCGACCCTCGGTTTTTACTCGCGTCTGACGACTAAAATCGTTAAAGATTTTCAGACGGCCAATAGTTTGCCGGTGACTGGTCGTGCCGACAGCGCGACGCGGGCGAAAATTAAAAGTTTAACGTGTTCAGATGTCGCTTCACTACCGGTTACCGCTTGCCCGGCGAATTATACTCCTGGGTATGTGGCGACGGGAGGCAACGATAATGCTACGGGCGTTGATGTCTCTTCGCCGGTCAAAACTCTGACGCGAGCGCGCAATATCGCTGCCGGCTTGGCCAAGCCGTGCATCTTATTGAAAGGTGGCGATGTTTTTACTAATTTCCCCGGAGAACAGCATCCCGCTGAAACTAGCGCCAACAGTCGATATGCTTTTATTTGGAAGATTAATAAACCGCTGGTTATGACGAGCTATGGTTTTGGCCGGGCGATTCTTCGCAGTCTTGGCGTGGCGCCATCGGCCTTGCTTCTGGTCGGCAATAAGACCAGGCATTTTACCGCGCCAGTAGAAATCAAAAATCTGCAATTTGAAAAATGGCAGGCACGCGTAATTTCCATTTCCGGCTGGTCAGGCGTTAAAGTCCTGGACAATGTCGTGGACAGTGTTGGGACGAAATATTTGGGTGACGGCGGGACGGCGAATAATGCCGACGGACCGCGGATTTACGGTGACGGGGTGTTTTACCCCAAAGATTCTGATCATCTCCTCTTTGACGGTAATGTGATGAGAAATATGGTTAATAACACCGGCGGGAAGGATAATAAGTATGACGATATTCACGCCTTTTACCTGACCCGGGTAACCGATGTGGAGATTAGTAATAATTTAATTGAAAATTGTAGCGGGCCGATGATCAAACCGAGCAAGGGATCATCAAATATAGATATCCACAATAATAAATTGATTGGCAGTGGTCCGTACCAGGGGCAAAGTTCATATGACCAGCTTGGTTTCGTTCGCCTGGATGGCGATTCCGGTTGTCCATCCGGTATTGTGATTGCCAATAACGAAATGTCCTATCCCTACTGTGTTGGCAGTAGTTGCGCCGGGAAAATCGCTCCGCGCTGTTCGCAGGTCAAATGTTCCGGTTTTTGCTCCAATCCGGCTAGTGTAGCGACGCGCACGGTAAATGGTGGGCGGGTGAGCGACTACAAAAATTACGCCAAAAACTACGGCGACGATCCGGGTACGGTTTTGTGGCAGGATAATGTCTTTAATCCAGCCCGGTAGCCCCTCCTTTCAGGAAAAGTAGATTTTTCGATTCCAAGAGTCGTCAGGCCCGAAGGGGATTTTGGGTGAGGACTTGATTTATGTACGGTATTATGCTATAATAAGAAAAGCTTACCGAAAAGGAGAAAGTTGAAATGTTGAAGATGGCTGTTGTTGCTATTGTTCTTGTTGTTTGTTGCAGTCTGACTTCCTGCACTTCGTTCTATGCAGAACGGCGGATCCAGGAGGTTCTTTTTGCCAACGAGACCCTGGACCGGCTGGTTGCCGGTATAGGGGTTCGTCCGGGCGAAAACGTCCGTTACCGAGTGGTCCACCGGGGCAACATAATGCTCGGTGGTCGGATGTCCAGCTCGCCCTGGCTCCTGATCGGGAGTACTCACGGCTCGGCGGCGGTGGTGCTTTCGGAGGAGATAACGGCACGGGAAAAGTCGGTTATCGCCGAGGTGACTGCTGGACCGTTTGGCGGTCTGCCCTGGAAGGTCCTTAGGGTGGCCCCAGGCACTTCCGGCCGGATCTTGATGGGGGATTTCCCTTATTTCCAGGTCCACAATCCCGGGCCGGCGACCTTGACCGTTTTGGTGGCCGGTCCGCGCCCGAATGGTGATAAGGATTTTGGTAGCCTGGCTTGGGCTACTCGGCGACTCGGAGAGTTGCCGTTCGTCGAGGGGTGCCATTGAGAGGGCGGGAGAGAACGGAGGAAGACTATTACGAGGCGGTGATCAGGAAGATCACCGCCTTTTGCTGTCTGCCTTCCTCTCTGGGGCGGCGGTTTGTTGACATCTTAAGGGAGTTTGCTATGATAGCAAAGATCCTATCGAGGTTCGATATCCGTATGTCCAGTCGGGGAGCGGATGAACCGCGGAATAGGGTTTTATTAATGCTAGCTAAACATACCAAT
>JAPLZN010000004.1 GCA_026395035.1 Candidatus Vogelbacteria bacterium
TGATGAGTTATGAATGAAATTCAAAAACAAAAGCCCCGCGAAACCGCTCGCGGGGCAATTTGATTTCAGTCGCGAAACCACAGATATCTTCGAAGATAGACAGCCAGGTTGTGGCCGGTGGCAACAGCGAGAAGGAACACCACAAACAGAACGAGACAGGGCCAGGTCATCTCCGGTTCACTCACACCCCAGGCCCAAAACAAAACGGCGGAAAACATCGCAACCCAGGTCCGCGGCATCCGGTAATAGACTCCGCCCTTTGCGTGATAAGTAAAGATAAATCGCGCGAAGGCGGTCAGTGAAAAGACCAGGGCAATTTCAATCAACATTTGTTTTCTCCCTTTCGCTTGCCAATGAATTGATTAAAACCTCCGCCCGCACAATACCACAACACTGGTATTTTGCAACCCCCATTAGTCATTCATCACTCATCATTCGACACTGTTTAAATTATCCCCACCTTCTCCCCTTTTGGCTGTTTTGGGGGCTATTTTCGACTTCCCGGGACATGCTAAAATAGACCCAATGCCCCAAGAAATCGCCAAACTAGTCAAAAGTCCCCTGCGCGTACCGCCCCATGATACCGAGGCGGAACAGGCGCTCTTGGGCGCGATTATGTTGAAACCCTATGGTCTGAATGAAATTGCCGACCGAATCAGATCGGAAGATTTTTATTCCGAAAAACATCGGATTATTCACAAAGCAATGATCCAGTTGTTCGACAAAAACGAACCGATTGACCTGGTTTCCGTTACCTCAATCCTGAAAGAAAACAAACAGCTCGACCGCATTGGCGGCAACAGCTACATCGCCGAGCTGACCAATTTGGTTCCTTCGGCCGGCAATCTTTTGCACTATGCCGATATCGTCGCTAAAAAAGCCGCTCTGCGCCGCCTAATCGATTCCGCCGAACAAATCATCGAGCTTGGTTACAATGAAGGAGCCGAACTAGATGCCACTTTCGACCGAGCCGAACGGCTGGTCCTCAACCTAAACACCAACGCCAAACCCAGTTTTCGTCCGATCAAAGACGAACTGGCCGACGCCTGGGAACGCTTTGACAAACTCCGCGAGAGCGAATCGGGCATCCGCGGCGTGCCGTCCGGCTTCAAGGATTTGGATCACAAATTATCCGGCTTTCAAAAATCCGACCTGATTATTATCGCCGCGCGCCCGTCAGTCGGAAAAACCACCTTCGCGCTGGATATTGCTCGCCAAGTCGCCGTCTCGCAAGACATCCCGGTAATGATCTTCTCGCTCGAAATGAGCGCTCAACAGCTGGTCGATCGCATGCTGGCCTCCCAGTCGGGCGTCGATTCCTGGAAGCTACGCACCGGCAAGATCCATTCCGACGAAGAATTTGCCCAATTGCGTGACGCCATGGATGTCCTGTCGAAGGCACCAATCTATATTGACGATGAATCTTCGAACAATATCACCAAAATGAAAACGGCCGCCCGCAAAGCCAAGATGGAACGCGGTCTAGGCCTTATTATCGTCGATTACCTTCAGCTGATGGTCCCCCGCCGTGAGTCCGATTCCCAAGTGCAAATGATTACCGAGATTTCTCGCTCCCTCAAAGGACTGGCTCGTGAACTGGATGTGCCGGTCATTGCCCTGTCCCAGCTTTCCCGCGCCGTCGAGCAACGCGGCGGCAAACCCCGCCTATCCGACCTGCGCGATTCCGGTTCCATTGAACAAGACGCTGATGTGGTGATGTTTATTCACCGCGAAGACAAGGATAAGGAGGATTCCCCGCGCAAAAATATTGCCGAGATTTTAATCGAAAAACACCGCAACGGTCCGACTGGAACAGTAGAGATGGTTTTTGACGATAAGCGGGTGTGTTTTACTTCGATGGAAAAGAGTGACTTTGGCGGTTTCTAGCGCCAAAGTCGCAATTAAAAATTAGAAATGAAAAATGATAATTCAATCCGAATTCAATTTCTAATTTATAATTTTTAATTTCTAATTATTCTACATAGCAACAAAGTCTTACCTGAACAGCAATATGCATGATGATATTATAAGCAAGCTAACCGAAATTTTTGTCCGTTTTCCCGGCATCGGACCCAAACAGGCCCGGCGTTTTGTGTACTTTCTCCTCGCCCAACCACAGGGCTCCCTGCAAAACTTTGCCAAATTGATTGCCGAACTCAAAACAGATATTGTTCAGTGTGAGCGCTGTACCCGCTTCTTTATTTTGGGCGTCAAACGCTTCCCGCTTTGCGATCTATGCGCTGATCCGAATCGCGACAATTCGCTTTTGATGATTGTGGAAAAAGATATTGACTTGAATAATATCCGCAAGCTCGGGGTCTACAACGGCCAGTATGCCGTCTTGGGCGGATTGGTCCCCATTCTAGAAAAGAACCTGGAAGGGAGAATTCGCCAAACCGCGCTCGTCAAAAACATTGAGCACCGACTGGCCGAGCACAGTTTGAAAGAAATTATTGTCGCCCTGTCGGTTACCCGCGAAGGCGACAACACAGTGGATTATTTGAAAGTCCTGCTCCAGCCCTACGAAACCAAAGGAGTAAAAATTTCTATCTTCGGCCGCGGCCTCTCCTCCGGCACCGAGATTGAGTACACCGATTCGGATACGATTAAGAATGCGTTATTAAATAGACACTAGCAGTAAGTAATAAGCAATTCAAAAAATTAGAATATCTGCTCGACCGAGCAGATATTCTAATTTTTGCTTTAAAGAAATACCAAAAAGAAAAGCCCGCAATTCTGAGAAGGAATTGCGGGCAATAATTACAAGAACTGGCCATTTTAGCAAAAATCCGCGCAATTGTCGTGATCGCTCGGGTGGCTGATCCGAATCTTCAGACGATCCGGGCGGTCGCCGGCTGGCAGATTGAGGCAGGTCGTCTCACACGAATAATCCATAATGACCCCGGCCGCTTTGATGTAGGCGATGAATGCCGCCAGCAGATTCAGCTGGCTTTCTAATTCCGGCTCCCCTTTGTTCGCCGGAGCGAAAAAGGTGATCGATTTGGGTGTCACTTCCACCCCAATCCGCTCTCCGCCCGTGCCAAGAAAGAACGGTTCGAGTTTGGCTAACTTCTCCGGCTTGGGCGGGATATCGGCCGAAGTAATCGGGTCGGGTTCGATTGTTTCAAGCAACCTTTCCCCCGCCGATAACCCCATCGAATTGCCGCAGTTCTGGCACTTGTAACAGGTACCCATGCGCATGGTTATATGCCCGCAGACATTGCAGAACGGCGCGTCCCCCGTCTCCGGCCAAACGATGGTTTTCAGCCGGACATCAGGCCGCCCGGGACCTTGGCCGACGATCACTGGACTCTCGCCCAAACCTTGACCGACTGGTCGTGGCCTCGGATCACCATAATTATCACTCATGTGAAAATCCTCCTTTTCTCTGGCTTAATTCAAGCACATCTGCCGCACGCTGTCCAGAGCATTGAATTACCGAAA
>JAPLZN010000136.1 GCA_026395035.1 Candidatus Vogelbacteria bacterium
TGATTAGAGATATTTCCTTCAACGACAAATCTTGCAAGTAACGCATTTGCATAACTTTTTGATATTTTACCGGCAGGCGGGCGATGAGCAGAATGGCCGCTTTTCCGTCTAAGACATTTAATAATCGCTCGGAATCATCCGTGCTCGGCTCGAAACCCTTTTCCAGCAGGACATCGAGCGAGGTTGTTTTGTGCTTACGGTATTCATCCACGATCAGATTATTGAGGATGTGGTAGAGAAAAGCCTTCATGATATCAATTTTCCCTCCGCGGACCAGGTAACTCCAAGTTTTCATAAAAGTATCCTGGACCAAATCTTCTCCAGGGTCGTGATTGTGCACTTTGAAAAAAGCGTGGGCATTTAGCTTTTTCTCGTAGTCGCCATGGGCGCCGGTTAGAATAACCTGCATTTGGGCCCGTTGTTTCTTAGTCGTCATCATAAATTAAGCCGCTGGGAGCGCGATTGCATTACATAAAAATTACAGTTGATTTGTTCCGCCGGAAAAATATCCATAATCTGCTTCGTATTATCGAAGCCGGAGACAAATCTCTCATTACACCATAGTTACAGGTGGCAATTTAACGCCACGAAGAGGAGTTACCTTCACTTTCAGTCTAGCACCCCATGGTTTTTTTCGCTAGCTCGTTGATGTAATATCTCAATCAATCAAACGGCGTGATGAGTATATGAAAAACTCTAAAACAAATGCCGTCAAATCGACGGCGGGCAAACAAGACATTAGTGGAACTGATTTCCTTGATCAGTTGTGGGAGGAAAGCTGGACTTATATTAAAACCGTAGTTGATGTGGTGCGTGATCCGATTTTAATTTTGGATAAAGATTTACGGGTGATGGCGGCCAACGAACCGTTTTACCACACTTTTCGAGTGGACGCGAAAGAAACCGAAAACAAAGTGGTATATGAATTAGGCAACGGTCAATGGAACATTCCCGCTCTGCGCAAATTGCTGGAAGATATTTTACCGAAAAATAATTTTTTCAAAGGGTTTGAGGTTACTCATGAATTTCCCACCATCGGACGCAAGGTGATGATCTTAAACGCTCGCCAGATTCATTTTAAAACCAGCTCGGTGGCCAAACGGTTTCCGCTGATTATTCTGTTGGTTATGGAAGATGTGACGGAAATGATGGTCGTGGCGGAAAAAATTGCCGGCCGAACCAATCGGTTTGAAGCGGAATTGGCCGATCGAACGGCGCGACTGGAAGTTCACATTGCCAATTTGGAGAGAGATATTTACGACTTTAAACATTAAACAGGAAAGGCGGGTCCCGGCCGGGACGGTCGAAAGCTTCCCCGTTTTAAAAGGCAGCGGTTAATGATAATTACTTAAATCTAAATAAGTACAAAATATATGGGAATTATTCTATGGATTATCTTTGGGGCGTTTGTCGGCTGGGTGGCTTCCTTGATTATGAAAACTGATGCGGAACAAGGGACGGTTTTGAACATCGTGGTGGGAATAATCGGAGCGGTAGTCGGCGGCTGGCTAATGGGGTCGTCGGGAATTGGCACGGGCGGTGGGTTTAATTTGTATAGTTTGGTCGTGGCGATAATTGGGGCCTGCGTGTTTATTGCCGTGGTGAAAGCCTTTCGTCGCTAAGAGCCTGTTCATTTCCGTGCCGGTGGGAATCTAGACACGCTTAGATGATACCATCTCCAATTAATTTCTTTTCTCCAAGCCTTGCCAATTTTGGTTACGGTCTTGGGAAAAATTCTCAAAGTACCTCGGTCCATAGCGAATTTTTCCCTTCGCCCCGCTCAAAATTTTCTCTGGCCCAAGGAAAGATCTTAATTGCCAATGGTATAAAAAGCTAGATTTCCACCAGCGCGGAAATGATAAAAAGGTTTCGTCGTTAATACAATAATTAATAATTTAGTCATCTTATATGAACAAAAACGGAATAATTATGGTGATAATCGCGGTGGTGGCGATCGTTGCCTTTGGCTGGTGGGTAACGGTTAAAAGTCCTAGTCCGGTTGACGATGTGCCGGCGGCCGTTGTTTCTACCGATCAAACTCCAATCTCGTCGCGCCAGGCGGGCGCGCCGGTTGCGACCACCAATTCCACGGTGGCGACGACTGATACGACGGTTGTTTTAACGGGGAGTGTAAATCCCAACGGGGCAGTGACCAATTATTGGTATGACTA
>JAPLZN010000120.1 GCA_026395035.1 Candidatus Vogelbacteria bacterium
AATTGCCCACCGACTCGCTCGGTCGTTCGCGCCGGCCCTTAATCGTGATCATTTCGCGCGAAATGGACAGGTTCAAGTCTTCCGGTTTGACGCCCGCGACCATCGTCTGGACGACCACCTCGTTCTCAGTTTGGTAAACATCAACGGTTAGTTCGCCCTCTTCCTCGGCTTCTTCTTCGTGTAGCCAATTGTTTTCCTTTGGTTTAGTCACGGCCAAAGTTACCGGTTCACTGATAACGATTGCCTCCTCGGTTTCTTCGTAGGGGACACTGCCGGTGATGCGCTCGAAAAAGGATCGTTTATCTTTGAACATAGGGGAAATTTAATTTTTTAATTTTTTCGAAAAGCACGAAAATAAGAAGGGTAAATATCCACAGGGCGATTAGGATTATAAAAATGGAATCCCCCCCGCTCACAATTATAAAAAAGTTAAACAGAGCATGCAATAGGGAAGCCGTGAGCACGCCGATAACAATCTTAAGGAGCCGTTTAATGCCCGTATCCCGCAGAGACATGGCGATAAAAGCGCCGAGGAGGGCCGAAGAAAAAACATGAAGCAGGGTGGCACCCAGAAAGCGCAAATTGCCGTTCATTAGGAAATCGAAACCGGACAACCCCATACTCAGGGTTTTGTGAAGGAAGAGCGAATTTTCAATCGCGGCAAAACCGAGAGCGGCACTGATCATATAAATCATGGCATCAATTGGCTCATCGAAAGCCTTGCTATGAAAAGCCAAGAGCAGAGCGGCCAGGTACTTTACGAATTCTTCGATTAGCGCCCAAGAGAAAAAGACGGACAAAATCGGCCACATTTGGGCCAGAGCGCCGGACCAGGAGTAAAAATCGATCTTCACAGTCTCCAGCAAGCCGAGGTCGAAGCCTTGTACCGCGAAGCGCTCGAGATAGAAAGCGAGAAACACGCCCAGTCCGCCAAGAAGAAAGGTTTCTACAACCAGAGATTTCGGTTCCGGCTTACTGCGGTCTTCCTTGAGCCAGAACCATAACCAAATCAATGACGGCAACAGGCCCCCGATAACAAGAAAGAAGATCGATTTAAAAGTCGGAACGAAGACCATTAAGTTGTTTCCTCCCTGTCATTATAATCCAAGGAGGCCAAAGACCCTAGAGGATAACATATAACTCCTCCTATGCCTCAACCCGTATCTCTCCCCTCCTGGGATAGGAGGGGTCAGGGGTGGTACGGTTGTAATTTGCGTTGAAACAAATTGATTCGGATTATACCACCCCGGCGAGTACGCCACCCCTCCTAAATTAGGAGGGGATTGAGGGGTGGGGATAATTAGAGCGTGAGAGGTTACGATAACATCGGCCAACCTATAACGATAAATTGCCGGAAGCGACGATTTTGGGGTTGATCCGGTACTTTTTCTTGAGTGAGTGAAAATAGGCGGCCAGAGCGATCATGGTGGCATTGTCGGTCGAAAGTTTCGGATCGGGCAAGAGTAACTCTGTTTTTGGGGAGATATTGGCGAGCTCTTCCTTTAGCCGTCGCTTAAGCTCGCGATTGGCGATTACCCCGCCCCCCACGACAAGCGTTTTGGCCTCGAACTTTTTCACGGCGGCCAAGGTTTTTGCGATGAGCACATCCACCGCGGCCGTTTGAAATTCGTGGGCGATGGCGATCTTGTCGGTTTCGGTCAAAGCGCCGAGTTTCTTTACTAAATAAAGGACGGCGGTTTTCAGTCCGGAAAAGGAAAAGTCAAAGTCCCCGGAATTAATCATCGGTCTGGGTAATCTAAATGTCGAATCACGCAGAACGGAAGCAGAATCACGCGGGCGAGTATCTTTTTTCCCTGTTTTCAATCCGTAATTCGTAATCCGTAATTCGTAATTTTCTGCTAGTTTGGCGATTTCCGGTCCGCCTGGGTAGGGGAGGCCGAGCAGGCGGGCGACCTTGTCGAAAGCTTCGCCAACGGCATCATCGCGCGTCCGGCCGATTACTTGATATTTCAGCCAATCGGTCGCGAGAACGATTTCGGTATGTCCGCCCGAGGCGAGCAAGGCCACCGCCGGGAAATGCATCAAGCTTTCCGCTTTCCGCTTCCAGCTTTCTGCTTTTGAAGTTAATTCATCATTTGTCATTCTTAACTTGTCATTCTTTTCATCGCTCGCGAGCGATGAAAAGAGATGTCCCTCCATGTGATTTACCGGGATGACTGGTTTGTCCCACCAAAGAGAAAGGGCTTTGGCGAAATTTATGCCGACCCACAGAGCCGGTTCGAGTCCGGGTCCGTAAGTGACAGCGATCGCATCGATTTTCGGCCGAGCGATTTTGGGGATCTCTTCAAGAAAATTGATCAAGAGATCTGGTTCGCGCTCCAAAATTATGGCGGTTTTTTTAAGCAATTTGTCGCTCGGAGCGGGCTTCTTCGGTTGTAATATTTTTGCTTCGGTCAGAGCCTCGAGCAATAAGGGGACAAGTGCTTTACCGTGTTCCCGTTTGGCGATGTTAGGCACGACGCCGCCCCATTTTTGGTGGATGGCAATCTGCGATGATAGGGCGTGAGCCAGCACGCGAAAAACCGGGCGGGCGAATCCTCCCTTGGCTTCAACTAAACTGATGGCGGTCTCGTCGCAGCTTGTTTCGATGGCTAAGATAATCATAGATCATTAAGGGCAAACAAGAGGAAATATAGCAAAATAAGAGCTTTTTCGCCAATCAAACCGGTCTGTTGGCTTTTGAGAGAAGTGCTATAATGAAAAGGACGCATCTTCTCTCTTAGGAGCCAATGGCTCCCGGTCGATCATTAATAAGCCTAGTTAATCTAGTTAAGATTATGGCTTATCTATCTAAACACGAGCATTTAGTATGGCTGGCGATTAGCCTAGTCTTGTTCTTGTTTGTTCTTCCGACCGGAGAATCATTTGGTCTCCGTTTCGTTATTGGCTTCATTTTCTACCTCTTCCTCAAAGAATTGTTTCATCCTCATTTTGTAAAGGAAGAGCTGGAGGAAGACCGACTTGATCGACTGGCATTAAAAACGAGTGATCGGTTACATGAGTTGGCTCAGCAGGAAAAGAAGGAACAAGTAAAAGATCTCGATGTCCGGTCGTATCTGTAAGGCTAACCATCGCTCACAAAAAATCGACCAAAGCCGATTATTTTGTGGGCGGTACAGGACTCTTCCGCGACTAAAAATTTTTCGTCAAAAATTTTTGTCTGGACATCCCACGAGTTCGGTTCTACTGAACCGACTCTCGGGCCCGCCTCCTTCGCCTACGCTCAGTCCGGCCTTGTGGAAGCTACGACTTTTTGCTTCCACAACCTCGCCCGTTTCGCTGGGTAGCGAAATATGGCTCCGGCGTTCTCGCCCTGACGCGACTGAAGCAGTTCAGTCGCTTCGGGTCCACAAAATAAAACAAGCTGCAAATTGCAGCTTGTTTTATTTTGTGGACCCGACAGGGCTCGAACCTGTTACCTCACGCACGTCAAGCGAGCGCTCTAGCCAAATGAGCTACGGGTCCTTTGTCTTTTTGCACTGCTAATTTTTCACTAAATATCCTACTAAGATACATCAATTTTCGCTGTATGGCAACATTTCCTATGGTAAGTACACAGACCCCTTTGTAGCTATCGTAGGTGACTTTGCCGACGGTTCGCTTATCAACCTGTACTCCCTTAAAACACGAAAGGGGAAGAGGTAATTCTTTAGACCAGTATCTTTTCAGTTTATCGATATCTTGGTCTGCTCTTAAATGAAGGTCGCATCTGATTTGTCCGTCTTCTATACTATAATTTTTTTTAAGTGCTGAAATAAAAAAACTTAACAATGTTGAATCGGAATTACCTAAAGCAAGGCGGGTACCACTTTTAAAACCTTCTCCCCAGTAAAGCATTGCTAATGCGAGATCTATAATGTTTTTGTCGCTGGTGTCTATTTGCGATAGAACATCACTTGCATTTTTGTTGGCTAATTCAATTCGAGCCCGCTTCTGGTTGTTGTGCGCTATGGCAGAAAAATACCTGGCTTTGTCCAGCGCCTTAACCCATCGCTCGTGAAGTTTTACTTTATGTTTTTGGGAAATTTTGATGTCCTTGAACCATCCACTTAGGGTAGAGCGGGGAATAGATAGTATTTCTTCCACCTCTCTAATCGATTTACCGCTTTTTCGTAGCTTTATTGCCTGACTTTTTAGGTGGGCTGATTTAGATAACATCAATTATAATTATATCAATCAGAGGTACGAAGTAAATATGAAACGGTGGATAAGTTTGCCATTTTATTTCAAACGAGTAGAATGCCGTTAGATGTTCATAAACAAGTGATTTGAAAGGGAGGTGATTTAATGTGTGACCTGAACAAACCAGCCGAAAAAGGGCCTCAAAGCAACGACAACCGGATTGAGGATGACTCAGTTAATACGGTTGTCGCTCCGTCGCTTGATGGTTCAAACACAGCACCGTCCGGCGACGAACCGGCCATGAAAAGTAGCCTGAATTGGATTGAATTATCGGTAATCGATTTAATCAAAGATGTTCCTTTGCTGGGAGATGTTCTGATTGGGTATCATGCCAAAAGACGGATGTTGGATTTGGGCATTTTAGAGGGGTCATTTATGACCGTACTAATGCATCCGCGGCAGAGGGATAC
>JAPLZN010000115.1 GCA_026395035.1 Candidatus Vogelbacteria bacterium
CTCGGTTTATCTTCGTCGAAATTATCTACGGGTATTTCGACCCCGATCATTTCAGGCGACAAACCAAGACCCTGTAGCTCTCTTACCAGTACATTAAACGACGCCGGAACTGATGGCCTTTCGATTTTTTCGCCACGGATAATTGATTCATAGGCCTTGGATCTTCCCAATACATCATCTGATTTAATCGTTAGCATTTCTTGCAAGATGTGAGCGGCACCATATGCCTCGAGCGCCCAGACCTCCATCTCTCCGAATCGCTGCCCCCCAAATTGCGCTTTTCCACCAAGTGGCTGCTGTGTAACCATCGAATACGGCCCGACAGATCTGGCGTGCATTTTATCGTCAACAAGGTGAGCAAGTTTTAATATATACATGTAGCCGACAGTGATTCTCGAACCAAACGGCTCTCCGGTTTTTCCATCATACAAAACCATCTTTCCATCTTCGTCGTAATTTGCTTCTTTTAATAATTCCTTGATCTTTGAAATTGGAACTCCGTCAAAAACCGGCGTAGCAACTTGAAACCCGAGTTTTGCCGCCGCGAGTCCCAGGTGTGTTTCAAGAATCTGACCAAGGTTCATTCTGGACACAACGCCAAGCGGATTAAGAATTATATCAACCGGTGTTCCATCTTCCATATAGGGCATGTCTTCTTGCGGCAAGATCATAGAAATAACACCTTTGTTACCATGTCTTCCGGCTAGTTTGTCGCCAACTGAAATTTTTCTAAGTTGTGCGACAGAGACCTCAACCATTTGGCTGACACCTTCCGGGAGTTCATCGTTTGCGTCTTTTGAGAAAAGTTTTACTTCAATTACCTTGCCTTTTTCGCCATGCGGCAACCGCAAAGAAGAATCCTTAACATCTTTTGCTTTTTCTCCAAAAATTGCCCTAAGGAGTTTTTCTTCGACTGAAAGCTCGGTTTCTCCTTTTGGTGAAATTTTACCTACCAAAATGTTTCCGGCTTCGACTTCCGCTCCGATGCGTATAATTCCTTCGCCATCCAGATTTGATAGGGCTTCTTCACCTACATTTGGAATATCTCTGGTGATTGTTTCCGGCCCAAGCTTTGTATCTCTGACTTCTATGGAATATTTTTCGATGTGGATTGAAGATAATACATCTTTTTTTACGAGTCGCTCCGAGATAATAATTGCGTCTTCGTAATTTCCACCCCTATAGCTCATAAAAGCAACGAGGATATTTTTTCCAAGAGCTAAGCCACCTTGAGCGGTGGCCGGCCCATCGGCAAGGACATCACCCGGCTTAACTTGATCTCCTTGGTTTGCCAATATTTTTTGGTTGATACATGTCCCTTGATTTGAACGAGTAAATTTGCTTAATTGGATATTTGATCTTTGTTTTTTCTTATCTTGAACAACGATTCTATCAGCCGAGGCCTCTACTACTTCCCCGTCAACAGGGGATTGAACCACATGCCCGGATGATTTTGCGGCGTCTTCTTCCATACCGGTACCGACAGTTGGAAAATCAGGACAAATAACAGGAACTGCCTGCCTCTGCATATTTGATCCCATATTTGCCCTAACAGCATCATCGTGTTCAATAAAAGGAATCAGTGCCGCCGTAATTGACGCAATAGGCAATCCAGAACGTCCC
>JAPLZN010000141.1 GCA_026395035.1 Candidatus Vogelbacteria bacterium
TCAAAGTATTTTTTGACATTTCGCGGCGAAATGTCCGTAGATAGACGCGAAGCGACCGCCCTAGCCACCACCCCCCCATGCTAAGGAAAGACGACGAGGAAGAGTCCAGACCTCTAGCGAGCCTAGCCCTAAAAAATTAAAAGACTTTGAATTACAAAGGTTCGAAGGCGTATCTTTGGCGGAGACTTGGGAGCGCGACTGGCGCGAGCACGAGGAAAATTTTAGCAAAAATTTATCCGTGCTCCGCAAAAGGTATGCCGAGGAGATTTGTAATTCAAAGACAATAATTAGGGCGGAGTAGGTGCCCGCCGGAAGTTTGGACTTTAACGAGCAAAGCAGAATATTGAATATGTTATTATGTACCCGCCATGTCGCACCTAGACAGTTTAAATCCTTTTCAACGCGAAGCCGCTACCCATCAAGACGGGCCGCTTTTGATTATTGCCGGGGCCGGGGCCGGGAAGACCAAGACCATCACTCACCGGATTTTGCACTTGATTGAGCAAGGTGTCGCCCCAGAGCGCATTTTAGCTATTACCTTTACCAATAAGGCGGCCAAAGAGATGCGCGACCGAGTGACCAAACTACTCGGTCGGCCGGAAAACTCCGGCAATCCCTACGCCAATACGCGCGGCATCCCATTTTTAAGTACTTTTCACTCGCTCGGCGTCTATATTTTGCGCAATCACGGCCAGGCCCTCGGTCTCTCGCGTTATTTTTCCATCTATGACAAAGACGAGCAGCTCGCCAAAGTCAAAACGGCCTTGCGCGCCCTCTCCATGGACGAAAAAGTGCACGAGCCGAAAAAAATCGCCGCCATTATTTCTAAAATGAAGGGAAACGGCAAAACTCTATCCCTATTTACCGAAACCGCCAGCCAGGAATGGAATGGTAAAAACACCGCCAGCGTTTGGGCCAAGTATGAGCAAATCCTGGCCGAGGAAAAAGCTCTAGATTTTGACGATTTATTGCTTAAAACCAGCGAACTGTTCACCAGACACCCAGACATTTTGAATTTGTACCAAGACCGTTGGCAATATATTCACATCGACGAATACCAGGACACCAATACCGTTCAATACGACCTGACCACCCTCTTGGCCAAAAAACACCACAACCTCTGCGTCGTTGGCGATATTGATCAATCTATTTACAGCTGGCGCGGAGCCGATTACGAGAATATTCTCAACTTTGAAAAGGATTACCCGGGGGCCAAAGTGGTTTTACTGGAAGAAAACTACCGTTCCACCCAAAATATTCTCACGGCCGCCAACGACATCATCAAAAAAAACAAAAAACGGCGAGAAAAGAACCTCTTTACCAAAAACGGCGCCGGAGAGAAAATCACCATTTACTCCGGTTTCTCCGAAGCGGACGAAGCGCGCTTTGTCGCGGAAGAAAGTTTTAATTTGATTCGCCGGGGAGTTCCCGCCAGTGAAATTGCCGTGCTCTACCGCGCCAATTTCCAATCGCGCGCGTTGGAAGAGCAATTTTTGCGCTCCGGCGTACCCTATCAAGTCCTCGGCACGCGATTCTTTGACCGCAAAGAAGTCAAAGACCTCCTCGCCTTTATCAAGCTGGCCTTAAATCCCCAAGACAAAGAGAGTTTGAAGCGCGTCATCAACATACCGCCCCGCGGAATCGGTGGGATCACCCTGGAAAAAATCTTTGCCGGGCAGGAAGAGACTTTACCGCCCAAAATGCAGGAGAAAATAAGGTCTTTCCGCAATTTACTGGCCCGGATAAAACAAAAAAGCGAAGCTACCAAGCCGTCCGAACTGATTCGCTATATTGTGGAAGAGACCGGCATCGGCGGGAAACTGGAAACTGGCGATGAGGAGGAGCAGGAACGACTGGAAAACCTGAAAGAATTCGCCTCACTGGCCGTCCGTTACGACGAAAAGGGCGAAGACGGCCTACTGGAACTTGTTTCTGATGCTTCGCTCGTTTCCGATCAAGATAGTTTGGACGATCCGGAAAAAGGCAAGAAAAATGGAGTGAAACTGATGACGGTCCACGCTTCCAAGGGCTTGGAGTTTAGAGCCGTCTTCGTAACCGGGCTGGAACAGAACTTATTCCCGCATGCTGGTATGGGTCGTGACGAGAAACGCGACGACGAAGAAGAACGCCGATTGTTTTATGTCGCCGTCACCCGCGCCAAGGAGAAGCTGTACCTTTGCTATGCCCAAATGCGCACCATCTTCGGCGCCCGCCAGATGACTCTGCCTAGTGAATTTCTGGACGATATAGATATGTCGCTCGTAGAAACCCCGGAAACAGGAGCTGGCGATAGAGGAGCCGGCGGAACGACCAGTTATATAGATTTTTAATCCCCTCCTAATTTAGGAGGGGTGGCGTACTCGCCAGGGTGGTATAATCCAAATCAACTTGTTTCAACGCAAATTACAACCGTACCACCCCTGACCCCTCCTATCCCAGGAGGGGAAAACCGCCAGATGTGTGTACGCATTACCTAGTCCCACGTTTTCTAACCAATAGCTTGGAATCACTTTGTAATTAATTGCATTGGCGCGCGGAGAGAAATTCCTAGATGCAGTCTTTCGTAATTGTAGTATGGCAAATACTTGGCCAAGGCACAATTTAGAGCCACCACCGTTCGTTCGAAGATGATCACCAAAATCTTCACGGCCAGAGAAAAACCCGAAGCGCTGTCCGCTGGTTTTTATGTCTACGCGCCGGGCACCTTAAAGGGACCGGAACGGGCGAAGGTGGTCGCGCAGGATGCCCAAATCATCGCCGCTCTTCCTTGGCCAGCCGATCACTTGTTCAAATTCGAACGGGTTCCCCGCCAGATCGGCAACGGACAAATCTTCGAGTGGGGAATATTCCTCCAAGAAAGATTCCGACGAGTGAAGTATGTCGTGCGTTCAGCCGATGCCAGGCTTGTTTCAAATTCTCGGTTAAGCTGGTATGCCGAACCGGACAGCGTCGCTTACCTAAACAACGCACACACCTATCTCGTCGTCCGCTTAAGACTTCTGCGGACCGAACATGGTCCAGACGACCTGCTCTTTGCCTAAGTCAAAGCCCCGATCACCAGATCGGGGCTTTACTGTTTAAGAAAGGGGAACGATTTCGTTACAAAGAAAAACGCCCCTCATCGTGAAGGAGGGGCGTTTCGTTTCGCCAAAATATCGAGGCGAAACAAGAGGAGCAGAACGATCAATACCGACACGATGGCGCGGACCGAATAAACGATCGAGATCCAATCATGTTTGGGTAAAACGAGCGACAGGCCGAGGAGGGCGGTAAATTCATTAACCACCCAGACGGAATAGGGTTCGGTTTTTTGCTTCGCCCGCCAGAGTTTTCCCCAAGTAGGAAAGTAGGCCAGGACCATGATGGCCTGAATCGCGAAGTTGCAGATCAGGCTGCTATTCGGCAAAACAGCCATTCCGAAGCCCCAAACCAGCCAAACCGCTCCGGCGCCACGCAAACACCGTACATCAATCCGACGGAAGCGCCGTTTGACCTTTTTCCCGAAGAAAAAGATTAGTAGAACGGTTATTCCGACCGCAATCGTATCAGTGATCGCGTAGACATTCGTGAACCAACCGTGTTCTTTGGACGCCCACTTGTAAGTGAGGATCTGCAGAATTGTGGCCACCAAAAAGATGAGCCAGGTCGACAGGGTAGGAGCGATCCTTCCCCAGGCGGCCTGTAAGCAATACCAGCCGGTCATGAGGACGGTCAGGGAGATGATCGTCCAGGTAATAAGGTCGTTCATTCTCCACTCCTTTAGAGCCTTGTGCTTCAAAGACCTTTTTTTATTATATCACATTATTAAGTAAAAATCAATCGTCAAAGAGAACGCCAGATGGGCTATAATTTCCTAATGTTTCCCACGAAAAAATCCCTCGGGCAGAACTGGCTCACGAATCCGACGATTGTAGCGGAGATTTTGAAGGCGGGAGAAGTAAGGCCACTTGATCGGGTACTCGAAATCGGACCAGGCGAGGGGACTCTCACTACCGCCCTACTTGGCGTCGGCGCCAAAGTAATTGCCGTGGAAAAAGACGACCGCTTAATCGATTTTTTAAACGATAAATTCGCCAAAGAAATTGGGTCCGGCCAATTCACTCTAATTCACGGTGATATTTTAGAAGTTCTCCCTGGCGACTTAGGTTTAAAGAATGGAGAATATAAACTAATCGCCAATATCCCGTATTACCTTACCGGGCAAATATTGAGGAATTTTCTGGAATCCAACTGCCAGCCCGCCTCAATGGTTTTGATGGTCCAAAAAGAGGTGGCGGAACGCATTGTTGGGAGCCGGACTCCCAACAAACTAAAGGAAAGTATTCTTTCCATCAGTGTAAAGGCTTACGGGGAACCGAAGTATGTCCGTACAGTGGCCCGCGGAAATTTTCAGCCGGTGCCTAATGTTGATTCAGCCGTACTGTTAATCGATAACATTTCTAAAGATTTTTTCACCCACCAAAAATCCGGCGGGCAAGCTGATTTGTCTGAGAACCGCTTTTTTGAAGTCGTAAAGAAAGGCTTCAGTGCCAAACGAAAAATGCTAAAGGGAAATCTGTCTTTGTCAGATGAGACCCTGGCTATTTGTGATATTCCAGTTAAAGCAAGGGCGGAAAATTTGAGTTTGGAACAGTGGCGATGCCTGGCAAAACAAATGAAAAATGTAAAGTGAAAAGTGAAAAATAGGAATACAAACGCTTCTGATTTTTTGAATCTTATTTTTCATTTTTCACTTTTCACTTTACATTAGCATTATGAAATCCTATTTATTTTACCTTCTAATCATCCTGTTGGCCGGAATAAGCGTCTATTCCATCGCCAACGAGCGTTTTAACGACCGATCGAATGGCCAGACCGCCCACGCCGGCAACAATCCCACCACCGCGATTATTCCGGTCGTTAATTTGGCGATTGGAAAAGCGAAAATCACAGCTGAGGTCGTCGAGACCCCCGCCGAACGCGAGCGGGGACTGTCCGGAAGGACGGTCCTTCCGGAGAACGAGGGGATGCTCTTTGTTTTTGATCGGCCCGGGCAACATAAATTTTGGATGAAGGATATGAATTTCCCCATTGATATCATCTGGCTTGGTCCAAATAAAATAGTTATTGATATTACCGCCAATTTGGCCACCTCTACTTACCCGAATTCGGTGACCAGCCGTGTTCCGGCCTTTTTTGCCCTCGAAGTAAATGCCAGCTGGGCGGAGAAAAACGAAATAAAGATAGGGGACCAGGCAACAATTAAAAATGATGAGTGGTGAGTGATGAGTTAAAAGTCAAAATCAAAGGCCCGACCTTTTTGAAGACTCAAGGTCGGGCCTTAAAAATACATCAAGGGAAACAAACCATCCTAAAAAACCGCCAGCGGCGGTTTTTTAGGATGAAATGTCACTCATCGCTCATCATTTGTAATTCGTCATTGAATCCTACTCTTATGTCACTTGGCCGATGCCCGACCCGCGACTAGCGTTAGCCTGCCGTTGGGGGGCATTTCCAGAGAATACCGCTGATTGCGCGTACAAACATCTATTTTAGCTGTTCCCTTACCGGTGAATGCTCCACCAGTATCCACCACCTTGAAAATGATCTGCCGGCCGTATTTTTTCTCCAACTCGGGAATACATAGCTCTGTCCCATAAGGAAACGCTCCCTTATCCATGGCGACCGAAACGAACGAGGCTTTGCCGTCAAGAAAATCTTGCAAGGTTTGCAATTTGGCCCCCCGCATATCGAAGAACCCGCCTTCCATCGCGCTGTTGTCTGGATAATAGCCGGTTCCCCACGATTGATAGACATAGGCGCTATTACCCATTCTTTTACATTGATCGGGTGGGACTGAGGGCGTCGAGGTCGAGGCTGGCGGTTCGTTATCTTCTTGATTGATCGGTCCGTCTGGAGGCGGTTGTTGACCTTGAGCGGTTCCGCTACCACCCGAGGTGCCCACCATATAAATCTTCGGCACAGTAGCCACCGTGATGCAGTACCAATAGACCTGCATCCGACAAGTAGTGTTTTCCGAAACGGTACCGAGAAGCTGCTGACCGGGCGACTTAATTTGCTTGAATTCGTATAAAATACTTGAGCTATCCTCGAAAATAACCTGCGACGGCAAATCGCTTTTGGCCGGCTTTAGGGTAATCCACGAGCGCGGAGTATCCCAACGACAGGTGCAGGTCACAACGGTCGTACTTAAGCCGCCAAACGGTTTATTAGAGCTTGAACCAGACCCGCCGCCGCCAGCCGCCCCGGCCGACCCTCCAGCTCCACCCTGACCACTATTTTGATTGCTGCCTAAATTTCCCCCCGAACCGGATTGACCCGAAGATCCGCCCGGCAAGTTAGCATTAGAATTCCCGCCTAAATTTAGACCCTGGCCCGCATTTCCACCACTAATCACCCGGATATTATTCGTGTTTACTGTGCCAATATTTCCGCCCGGTACACTGGCGCCGGTATCTTCTACCCCGGGATAGGCCCCGCCCTGCCAATTCGGCGGAAGACCGGCCGACAAACGCGCTACCTCGATTGAGATCGCAATCACCCGGCGCTCGATCTCAGCCAGAATCTGTTGAATCGTTTGCTGTGTCGAGGAAGCAGTCAACCCCCGGCTACTGCCTCCGATAACATTGATCCCGGAATTGGAAGAGGAGTTCGTATTCGTGTTTCCCCCCGTGTCACCTTGCGAATTACCACCCAAATCACCAATATTACCGACGGCACCGATAGAATTATTCTTATTTTGTCTGGCTAGAGGCGAAGAAAACCCGGCGAACGCTAAAAAGGAGATTACCGAGAGAGCAATAACGGCAAAAGTTATTTTTTTGTACATCAAAGAAATTATACCATGACCGAGCAAGAAGATATCCACTTTGTCGGCCTCTTATTCCTATCCACTTATCATAAAAGACGATATAATTATCGAGAATTCATCAAAAGTCTTGGACCGTGTCGCAAAAAAAGTTTCGATAGCGATCATCGTTATCCTGATTTTGGTAATCGGGGGGATTTTGTATTCTAAAATGCCAAAATCAGCCAAGCCGGTCGCTAAAAAAACCGATCAAACTGTCGCCACCTCGAGCGTGCCGACTTCAA
>JAPLZN010000137.1 GCA_026395035.1 Candidatus Vogelbacteria bacterium
TCCCGCGAAACACCTAAAACCTTTAAATTATTCAGGATGACGAAAGCGGGCAAAGAAATATCGCGAGGAATTACAATCGGGCGTTTGATTCCCTTTTTCCAGTATACGCGATGATCGCCTTTTTCTCGCTTTAATTCACAGCCAAACTTAAAAAGGAATTTCTCAAATTCCTTCCAGTGGATAGGCTTAATTCTGGGCATAAGCGTCTAAACACAGACGGGAATTTGCAATCCAACAGACTGCGAAGATACGACTTTCGGCGGCAGCCATTTTTTTTGAACCTTAGTCCAGCCCAATTCAGACAGAACATCGCTAGCTGTGCCGGCGGTGATAATTTCTTCCAAAAAAATATTGGCAATCTCCATAAAACGCTTCTTCGCCTCTTTTGCCGTTTTACCGGAGGTGGAAATATCCAACGCCGGCGTGTAGGCCACAAAGCGCTTGTTTTGCTTGGTTATTGTGACGGGCAAACTAAACGATAAGATATTGCTTAACATCCCTAAATGTTATCAGCTTTTAAGTATCATTTCAACTTTCCTACTATCCTCCGGGGTTTACTTCGTCAATATCTCGTGGCCGTCAGCGGTGATGACAATCGTATGTTCAAAGTGAGCGGACGCTTTTTTGTCGCGGGTGGTAAAAGTAAAGCCGTCTTTTTCCAGCTTGATGTCGCCCGTCCCAAGCGCAAACATCGGTTCAATGGCAATCACCAGCCCGGGCTCCAATTTTAGCCCAGCTCCAGGTTGGCCGAAATTGGGCACAAACGGGTCTTCGTGGGGCTTATAGCCCACACCGTGGCCCGAGAGCTCCTCAATCAGCCCGTAGCCATACTTATCCGCCAACGCCTCAATGGCCGCCCCGATATCGCCCAAGTGTTTACCCGGCCCAGCCGCTTTGATTCCAGCGTAGAGCGCTTCTTCTGTCACCGCCAGTAAAGTGCGTAAATCGTGATCAATGGCCCCCACCGGCACGGAAACGGCATGATCGGTAAACAGGCCTTCATGTTCCAGACCTAAATCCAGGCCGACAACATCGCCCTCTTTAAGTACTCGTTTGGACGGAATCCCGTGCACGATTTCCTCGTTGACAGAAGTACAAAGCGAAGCCGGGTAAGCCAAGGGGCTACCCTGTGGACGATAGCCACGAAACGCCGGCTTGTCCCCGCCCTCTTTGACCAGGTCATAGGCCAATTCGTCCAATTCAGAAGTGGTTACCCCCGGCGCCACTTTCGCCTTAACCGCACGCAAAATCTCCGCCAGGCGTTTGCCCCCCTCGCGCAAAATATCGATCTCTTCTTTTGTTTTAAGCTTAATCATTTTGTATTTGTGTCATTGCGAGAAGGCGTACTCGCCATTTTCATTCGTAATTCGTAATCCGTAATTCGTAATTTTTATACCCCAACCTTCTCCATGATTTCCGCCTGCACTTCTTCAATACTCTGCTCCCCCTTCACCTTCACAAAATTGTAATCCGGATTATTCTCGTAGAATTTAATTGCCGGCAAGACATCGCTTTCAAACCAAGCCAACCGTTTGGCAATATTACTGTCCAATACCTTGTCACGCCCGCGTTCCACCAATCTCTTGGTCGACCAGTCGTTGGAAACATCCAAATATATCACTGCGGGCTTTACGCGGCCGTAGAATTTGATCGCCGTATCAAGAATCTGCGCCTCCGGCAACGAGCGCGGGGTGCCATCAAAGATTATCTGCTCATCACCCATCAAACTCTCAACTAAAATGTGCGACCACATCCAAACCGCCAAAAAATCCGGTTGTCGCTCCGACCGATTCATCACTTCTTTAGCCAACCGACTGGAATGACTGGTCTTGGAAACAAAAGTGCGAAACTTATCCCCCGTTTCGATATAGAGAAGCGGATTTTGGTCACTAATCGCCCCCTGTTCTTTAAGTTTAGCGATCAGCAACTCGGCCTGTGTCCCCTTCCCGCACCCCGACCGCCCGATAAAAATATAGGTTTGAAGCGATTTATCCATACATTTTGCTTAATATTTAATGCGAATAGTATAGCACCTTAAAGGCTGTCATTGCGAGGTACTCCGAAGCAATCTAGACCTAGATTGCTTCGGAGTACCTCGCAATGACCCTGCCAAAAAAACCTCCTCTCGGCGGTTTTTTTGACTTCATTTCTAATTTTTAATTTGAAATTTATAATTACGGCTAGTATTCCCGCATCGAGATCTGTGCCTCGATTTGTTTGATGAACTCGATGGCCACCGAAACGACGATCAAGAGCGAAGTACCGCCGATGGCGAGCGTCGCCATACCAGTCAGCCCCTGCAAGATAAGCGGCAAGACGGCGATTGCGCCAAGAAAAACAGCCCCAATCAAGGTCAGGCGGTACAAAACATTGCCGATATACTCTTCCGTCGCGTGGCCCGGACGAACTCCCGGAATAAAAGCCCCGGATTTTTGCAGGTTTTCCGAAATGGCCGTGGGAGCGAAAGTCCCGGCCGAATAGACGTAAGTGAAGACTGTTGCCGCTACTGGCGAAAAAGTTGGCAATCATTTGGGGGAAGAGCAGGATCGACAGGGCAAAGATTATTGGCATGACCCCGGCATTATTAACCCGGATCGGTAGGTAGGTCGAAACTCCGCCATAAACCTTCATTCCGCGGACGCGTTTGGCGTAAGTCACCGGAATCGGTCGCTCGCCCTCCGTCACAATCACCACCCCGGCGATAACAATGGCAATGACAACCAAGAAGACGGCATAGAGCGGAAGCTGGGAAGCATCGAAGGTCGTCCAAATTCCGGCAATATCAGAGGGAATGCGGGCCACGATACCGGCAAAGATAATCAGCGACACGCCGTTGCCGATACCATACTCGGAGATCAGTTCGCCGATCCACATCAAAAGCATTGACCCGGCAATCACCAAACAAATATCCAGTAACATTCCGGCTGGGCCGATTACCCCCAAAACACCATTGCGTTGCAATAAGGTAAGAAAACCGAAACCCTGGAAAGCGGCCAACGGCACGGTTAGAAGCCGTGAATACTGGGCCATTTTACGCCGTCCAGCCTCCCCTTCCTCGTGGTAAAGCTCTTTCAGGGAAGGAAAGATGAGTGTCAGAAGTTGGAGAATGATCGAAGCAGTAATGAACGGACCGACACCAAGCATCATGACCGAAAGATGGGATAGTCCGCCGCCGGATAGAATATTAAAAACCCCCAGAAAGGCGTTCCCCGACAGATAATTCTGCAGTTGGGCCAAGTTGACGCCGGGAATCGGCACCGCCGCCGCCAAGCGGAAAACCGCGAGCGCGCCGAGAACAATGAAAATTCGCCGACGAAGGTTGGCGTCACGGAAGATTACATTCATTTTCTCGAAAAATTTATCCATTTTATTCAGTGACAAGTGATGAATTATGAATGATAAATGATTGCTTTTTGCTGTTGTTTTTTCCACTCATCACTCATCATTTGTCATTCATCGTTATTTTATCTCTCCTCCCGCTTTCTCAATCTTCTCCTTGGCGCTGGCCGAAATCGTCATTCCGGAAAACGAAAGTTTTTTCGTCAGATTGCCGGTCGCTAAAATCTTAATGGCGGGAATTTTACCGCTCGCCGTCCGAACCAGCTTTTTAGCCACCAATTCGGCCGGAGTAACAATCGCGCCAGCCGAGAAAGCCGTTTCAATCGCCCGTAAATTTACCGGAGCCGCCTTGGTCTGAAAAGATTTAAAACGGTAACCACGCAGTTTCGGCAATTTCTTGATCGCATCGCGCAATTCAGGGTATAGCTTATGACCGGAACGCGCCATTTGTCCCTTGGTGCCGCGACCGGAAGTCGTACCGCGCTTACCGCCACGACCAATCCGCTGGTTCTTGGCTAATTTGGTCGTCCGTTTTAATTGATGGATCTGCATGGTAGTTTAATTAAAAATTAGAAATTAAAAATTAGAAATTTAAGATACAGGAATTCAGAATTTAATTTTTAATTTATAATTATTAATTTATAATTGCCGCAAAGCGGCAATCGCCGCGCGCGCGATGTTTAATTTATTCTTGCTGCGCGAAACGATTTTCGAACTGACATTGCGCACACCGGCAAAATCCAAGACATTGCGCACTGCGCTGCCGGATACCAGCCCGCGGCCCGGAGCCGGCTTAATCATGATCTTTGAACTGCCGTATTTAGCAAACACTTCATGAGCAATACTGCCCTCTTTGGTCATCGGCACCTTGATCATATTCTTTTTGGCATTATTCATCGCCTTGTCGATGGCCATAGTCGTATCTCCAGCCTTGCCCAGCCCGACCCCCACTCGCCCCTTACGGTCTCCCGCTACTAGGGTAACAGAGAAATTGAAACGACGACCGCCGGCCATAACGCGAGCCACGCGACGAATATCGATCATTTTGGAATCAAATTCCGGCTTCGGCCGTTCGGCACGCGGTGGCCGGGAACCTCCCCGGCGTGGACCGCCAAAACCGCCACGCGCGCCACCCGCCCCTCCACCCGGTCGGGGGGAACCGAAACCACCCCCACGAGCACCACCAAATCCACCTCGTCCCTGCGGTCGACTCGGTGCCCCCGTATTCGGTTTGTTAGTATTTGTTTCCATTGTATTTTGTATTTAATTCATCACTCATCATTAAAATTCAAGTCCTCCCTCTCTCGCTCCCTCGGCCAGCGCCTTCACCCGACCGGTAAAAATATACCCGCCACGATCAAACACGACCTTTTTTATCTTAAGATCTTTGGCTTTAGCGGCCAAATCAAAACCCACCGCCTTAGCATCGGCAACCTTGGCGAAATCACCCTTCTTGTCGGCCTTGATCTTGCTGTCATCAGCCGAAGCCAGCGTCTCCCCCTTCAGATCATCGATTAGCTGACCATAGATATGCTTATTCGAGCGAAAAACACACAAGCGGGGCTTGGCCGCCGTTCCGATCGCCTTGACCCGCACCTTGTGGTGGCGCTGTATTCTTTTTGCATTTTTATTTGGAGTTTTCATTGTATGTATTCAGTATTTTCATTTGTCATTTGACATTTGAAATTTGAAATTAGTCTACGCAGTAGACTTTTTGCCCTGCTTGCGCCGGATAAACTCACCGACATAGCGAATCCCCTTGCCCTTATAGGGCTCAGTTTTCTTATAGGCGCGAATCTTGGCGGCAAACTGGCCGACCAATTCCTTGTCGATACCGGAAAAAGCAAAACCGCTCTTGTCGGAAACCGCCTTGATTCCCTCCGGAATCGGCACCTCCACATCGTGCGACAAACCAATTTCCAACACCATCTTGTCACCGACCACATTTACTTTGTAGCCGACTCCTTCGATCTGCATCTTCTTTTCGTAACCTTTCGTTACCCCCAGAATCATATTGGCAATATGCGAGCCGTAGGTACCCCACAAAGCGCAAGTATCAACATCGGTCTTTTGCGGCGCAAGAGTGATTTCCTTATCATTGATATTTATCTCGATAATGGACTTGAATTCACGCGTCAAAGTCCCGAGCGGGCCTTTCATCGTCAAAACACCGGAAGCCAGGTTGACTTCAACTTTTTCGGGGATCGTGATTATTCTTTTGCCGATCAATTTTTAATTTTTAATTTCTAATTTTTAATTAGCTTTTACCAGATTTTGAAAAGGACTTCCCCACCGACACCAGCGAGTTTCGCTTCTTTGTCGGTCATAATCCCTTTGGGAGTGGATAATACCATCGACCCACTGCCCTGTCGGACTGATCTGATCTCTTTTACTCCGACATACACTCGTCGAGATGATTTCGATACCCGGGAAACATCGGTCACTTTGGCTTTGCCGTTTTCTCCATAAGCCAGGTCGCAAGCTAACAGTTTCTTCACCTTCTTGCCTTTCTTAACGACGGATTTTAGATACCCTTCCTTCTGCAGGACCTTGGCGATTTCATGCTTTAAATTCGAGAACGGCAAAGCAACCGCGGGCTTGCCCACGAGCGCGGCGTTCTTGATCTGAATTAACATGTCGGAAATGGGATCCATGAGTTTAATTTAAAATTTAAAATTAGAAATTAGAAATGGGAATGCTTAATCAGTATTCAATTCAATTTTTAATTTTTAATTTCTAATTTTTAATTACCAAGAGGATTTCTTAATGCCTGGAATCTTACCGTCGTTGGCCAGCTCGCGGAAACAGATGCGACAGAGACCGAAATCGCGCATAAAGCCATGTTTGCGACCGCAACGAAAACAACGCCGGACGACTCGGGATTTGAATTTTGGCGTCTTTAGCGACCGCGCGATGGTTGATTTTTTAGCCATGATGACTAATTAGAAATTTAAAATTATAAATTAGAAATGAAAATTCGGGTCAAAAATCCAATTTTTAATTTTTAATTTCTAATTATTAATTAAATAAAACACCCGGCCTATACTTCCTCGCAAGCAAGGAAAATCTAGTGGGTAACCGCTTAAGCCCTGATTAGATGAGCTAGGGACATCCTAGCAATTATCAGGCCAAGTGTCAACAAAAGCCTGTTTCAAGGTTTTACCCTTGAAACAGGCTTTTTCTTTCCTCATGGACGATGTCTTTTTCGACGCCACCGCGGGTCCCCTCCCATCGGGATAAGGACCGCATGAACAGAGCAACTACTGGGAATTTCGGCTGGACAGGGTCCGGGCCTCTCCCGGGGTTTCGGCCGAAACTTAGGCGGACAGAGGATTTCATAGGTCATATCCTCTTCCAGGTCTTGATAGTCCCGACCCTTCCTTCTCCTCATTACTTGAGTAAAAGCCCTTCTCTCCTGGTTGATTTCTTTTACTTCCGCCGGGGTAAACTCTCTCATTTCTCCCTGCTCCCACGGCTGTAGGCCCTCCTCGGCATAGTCCCAAAAAGAAATGTTCCAGGGGTCGATCTTCCTAATGAACCTATCCCACTGAGAAAGAGAGAAGGGTTTGGTAACGATTCGGAGAAAGCGCCTAAAACATTCATCCTCCGCTCGTCTTTGGTTTCCGTGCCGAGAAAGGATGGCTCGAAGGTGGGTGGCCTTCTCTCGAGCGTCCTCCAGATGGAAACTGATGAGCCGATCTCGAACCTGCTCAAAAGGTGAAGCTTGTGGCATTTTTACCTCCCCACGATTTATTTTTAATTCCTGTTTATTTATACCTGAAATATACATTTTTGTCAATCCCAAAGCAAAACCCGCCGCCACCGAGTATTGACACTGTATATACAAAGTATATACTTATGCTATGAATACTATAATCAACATAAGGATAGATAAAAAGGTAAAAGCAGGAGCACAGAAAACACTGGAAGCGATGGGGCTTGACCTGTCTTCCGGAATCAAGCTTTTTCTTAACCAGGTAGTTACCGAACAAGGTATCCCCTTGCCAAAAGTATCCTTAATATCGTCGTCGGCCGTCTCTGGAAAGATAACATTTTCGCGCAAACCGATGGTTAAATTACCAAGCTCATCGAGGCTCTTTTCATCAAAACCCTTGAAGTCGCGAGTTCGAGGAAAAGCGATATTCCAAAGTTTTTCGAGAAAACCGAACATCCGCTTGCCCCGAAGAGTAACGGCATATCCGATCACATCCCCTTGGCGGGTCTTGAAAGTCGCGATAGCCTTCTTGGCTCCGCGCG
>JAPLZN010000155.1 GCA_026395035.1 Candidatus Vogelbacteria bacterium
AACATTTTTAGTAATAATGATGGCTAAAAACAAAAACACCCCTATTGTAGCACTTTTTGGGGACAACAAAAGCGGGATTTTGAGCACGACTATTTTCAGCTGGCGTTTAACTTGAATTCGGTGCTATTATGTATAAAATGATGCGACCCGATATTCCACCCGAAGAGGGAGAGCAAAAAAACAAGATGGATTCCGTGGAAAAAAACGAAAACACTCCTATGCGCCTAGACAGTCTTTTGGTGGCGCGAGGGTTAGTTCAATCGCGCGAACGAGCAAAAAACCTTATCAAGGAGGGTGTTTTGGTTGACGGCAAAAGAGTAGATAAAGCTGACGCCAAATTTCCTCCGAATGCGGAAATAAAGATTGAAGGCGAAGATATTCCCTGGGTATCGCGGGGCGGTTTGAAACTGGAAAGAGCCTTTGAGCTTTGGCAGTTATCAGTCCAGAACGCCGTATGTTTGGATATTGGCGCCTCAACCGGCGGATTTACTGATGTATTGTTGGCACATGGGGCGCGAAAGGTTTACGCTTTGGATGTCGGGCATGACCAATTAGCCGAAAAACTCCGTCAAAATTCAAGGGTGGTAAATATGGAGGGAACTCATATTGGTAATGTTAAACGGGAACAATTTGCCGAACCGATTGATTTTATTTGCATTGATGTTTCGTTTATTTCTTTGGACCATGTCCTGCCGACTGCGGCTGAATTTCTTAACCCGGGTGGACAATTAGTTGCTCTCATCAAGCCGGAATTTGAAATGGGGAAAAAGTACAAATCGGGAGTAGTTCGCGACCCGGAAAAACACCTTGAAGCAGTAAACAAAATTAAACAATTCGCCAAAGAAATCGGACTTGAAGAAATTGGTCTAGAGGAATCCCCTATTTTAGGCGGTAAGGGAAACAAGGAATTTTTAATTTATTTAAAAAAGTCGGGATAATAGAAAACCCGCATCATTCTTTTTTCAGAATGATGCGGGCAAGTATCAGCATCGGCAATCGCCTAACTGAACTTTTTGGAGCTGCAGGGACTTCCTCCTTGCCGACAGCAACCGGATTCGGCCGCGCCGGTCATCGGACGAGATTGAGAGCCCATGCCCTCTCCGTCGTGTTCGGGACGATTCCACTCCACGACTGTGCGTTTAATGGTCGCTTCGTCCTGTCTGGTACTTTGTTCAAGTACGGCGTTCGGGGTCATATCATCACCTCCTTTCTGTTTGGAATTTCTGCTAGATTTTGGATGTCCTAGCAGAAATTGGTAACGGTATGATTATCAAAAAGAACATTTATTGCTTGCGGCTTGTCGAACATTAATTTGAACAACCGTGGCAATAAAAGTTTATGAGCCATACAGATGTATGTCGACGGTTTGAACAGATCGCCGTGGTCCCATCCTCCCTGCATTGGACAGCCACCTCCGCAAATCAGCTTGAGACTACATTCCGGACAGCCGGTGAAATTCCGCCAATGAAGACGGTCCAGAGAATTCCGTTTCTCCTTATCAACGCAAATTCCGTCTTCAGCCGTACATTTTCCGTAAATCATCTTATCAGCGAAAACTTCGTCCGGTCGCGAAACTTCCAAACAGGAAGTAATGTAGCCCGCCGGGGTAATGGTTACATTGCTTCCTTCTCCGGCCCCACAATAATAGCCTGAGGTAGGGCGGGAAATAAAAGAATTGTCAATTTTAACATCGAGGCCATTATTAACGATATACTCAACAGCCTCGATAAAACGATCCACAAATTCTTTCAAGTCCGGCACGAGCGAAGGGTTAGCCCTGGACAATACTGATGAATGGACGGGTTCGATTTTGATGTATCGACCGCCCAAACTCACAATTCGATCGATGGATTCTTTCAACCTACTTAAGCTCACATCCAAACCGGTAATTGTCAGTTGAATTGTCAGGGGGATACCGGAGAGAGCAAGTTTTCGAATTGTTTCCTCTACCACCCCCTTGCTACTTCTCCCAGAAATCAGTGGTCGATGCTCGTCCTGGGCCTCGCCATCGTAAGAGATACGAGTAGCTACCCGATTGGTAATCAGCCACCCTAATTGTTGGTTATTGAGTAAGCCGTTGCTGACGACCGTGATATCCACTGATGCAAATTTTGTCTTTGCATATTCACAAACATTGAACATCAGTGGAAAATTTCTGAACGGCTCCCCTCCCCCCACAAAGTAGATTGCCAACGGCAAATCTTTGGAGTCTTTTGTGCGTGAAACGACGCTGTCTATCGCAGACCAAGCCAGTATCGGATTTAGGCACAGTTTCTCCCGGCCTCCGTTGGCGTAACAATAGACACAACGAAGATTGCAATCAAAAGTAGGCATAAACGAGATGCTCGGGCCCAGTCTAGCAGGAGAGGGCCTTTGGGTATTTCGTATTAACTCCAGCTCCTCCTCCCGTACTTTTGGCAATTTTTCAGCAGGCACTCCAGATATAAAACTAATCCGGTTTTCGGAGATAAACACATAGCGGCCTTTTTCGACCGGCACGATGTCTAGCTGAGGTTTGACCATGATCGGCCCCCTCCCTTCACACGAAAAAGTAGGTGTTTGTGAAAGAACAAACAGCTGGTTTAGTGGTAACACTTAGCAGCTAAAATAGCAAGGAAACCGCCCAACTACCCATGCTTGGCGGATTTGAATTTGCCGGGCAGGTGGGCAGGATGAGCTTTGGCGCTCGGTGGAATCTTTTTGAACAGACGGACGACCGCGTCGCGCAGGAAAATACAGCTGTTGTCGTAGAACGAACCCGGCGTATCCTCGGCAGTGATGATGCTTTCGGAAATGCGAAGTGGATGGCCAACATTCACGACAGTACCAGCTTTAGTAAAATTAACTGAGCACGGCAAAATCAGCGCATGGGTGCGAGCATAAATATATGGCACGCCCCGGCGAAAATTTCCTATAGTTTTTTCCTTATTCAATCCGCCCTCTGGAAAAATTATGACTGATTGTCCTTTCTTGATGGCGTTGACTACGGGATCGGTCTTTTCTTCAAAACTCAAAGATTTCGTAATACTAATGGCCCCGTATAGATAATGAGCAAGGGAAATGAGTTTGAACTTTTCAAGCCAGACACAAGTTGGATCAGAATAATCTTTCGTCGCTAAAATACGGATTGGTAAAAGTTTAATAAAAACCCTAAACGGAATTGCTCCTGGGACAAGCCATGGGTCAAAGACTGATTTATGATTAGAGATAATTATTATTGGCCCTTTTAGCTTAGTCACGCTCTTATCAACAGTCATCTTTACCGGCCAAATTAACCTGGTAATCGGCCAGGTTATAAAGTAGGACACTATCCAGACAATATTGACGATAATTGTTTGCATGGGTACAAAAAAGGAGCTAAAACGCTCCCAACGGTGAAACAATATTAAATTGGAAAGACAGGAATAGGTTACGATCCTGCCAAACGGTAAAAAAACCGTCATATTCACGAAATATTGACGGAATTCTCAGGTTTGAGACCCCAAAGGATCGAAAAGCCAAGCTATTCACATCTTCCTTATATCACACCTTGCTCCAAAAAGCAACAACTGTGACGACTGTGGATAACCCCGCTTTGGCAGGAATCCCAAGGCTCGACCCTTTTAGGGATTTAAGGTCGGACCTTTGATTCAAACTCATCTGAATCTAACAACACGATACAAAGAATCAACCACCCCTCTCCCCTCCTTAAAAAGGAGGGGATAAATGCAAACCTGGATCCCGGCCGGAGTTTATCCTGAGTACTCGAAGGGCCGGGATGACAACGCAGAAGATAGAATAACAATCCCCTTGCTTTTACGCCTACCGCGTGGTAGCTTTTGACCAAATTCGGGTCTTTTCACAATTTTGTTAAAAGGGAGGTGGGAGATGAGAAAAGCAAAAGACATCAGTAATGGTGGGCCGATTCCGTTTGCCGCCGCCGCCAGTTTGAAGGAAATGCAAATCTTTCTGCGGGCCTTGGGACACTCGTTCTCCCCCGCCGATGAAGATCTGATAAAACTGGCTTTTCGCACCGCCAAAGCCGGCCATTCCGACCAGTTTCGCGACAGCAGTGCCCCGTATTTCGTCCACTGCGTGGATACGGCGATTATGCTCTGCCGTGACCTGGGGATTACCGACCCGACGATGATCTGTGCCAGCTTGTTGCACGACACGCTGGAAGATTCACTCATCGTGCCGAAAAAGTTGATTAAAATCTTTTTCGGCTGGGAGGTGTACCAGCTCGTAATGGCGGTCACCAAGCCGAAACGCTCGGACCAGCGTTTCGGGAACGACGACGAGCGCCACCGCTTTTATTTCCAGCAGTTGAAAAAAGCGGGCGCGCGGGTCAAACTGCTCAAACTGGTGGATCGTCTGCAAAACATCCGCACCCTGTCCAATTGCGAACCCGCCAAACGGGTGCGCAAGCGGAAAGAAACGATTCGGATCTATCGGCCCCTGATTGCCGATATCCGCGCCGACTTTCCCAAACAGGCACGTTGGCTGGACCAGCAGTTTGCTTTCTGGCTTGGCCAAAAGCCGATCAGAATGGTTTGACGCCGCTCAAACCGCTTCGCCCCGGACGACAGAGTCGTCCGGGGCGGTTTTTTGTTACTTTTTAGAAATGTTTTTTACCACTTCTATCATATTGGGGTAAAAATCTTGGAACGAGCGGTCAACATCTTCCACTGAGATTGGCAATTTTTGCATCTTGTAATCGCCAGGGAAAATTTTGCTGAGAATTAGGTCTACTATTCTCTCCTTCGGCCAGTGTTCAATGCCATGCT
>JAPLZN010000132.1 GCA_026395035.1 Candidatus Vogelbacteria bacterium
TGTGGCTGGAAAACCACCGTAATCTTTTTATCTTTCCCCGCCATTTCTCGCGCCCCCGCCAGCGTCGCTTTTATTTCCGTCGGATGATGAGCGTAATCGTCGTAGATTTTAACGCCGTTCATTTCCCCTTTATATTCAAACCGTCGCCAAGTACCGGCAAAATTAGCCAGTGAAGCCAAGCTCTTGTCCTCCGGTACACCGAGCGCTTGGGCAAGCACCAGCGCCGCCGCCGCATCTTTTTGATTATGTTCTCCGGGCTGTTTCAGTTTTATAGACATCGGATGTCTATAATCTAAAACTTGGCATTTAGCCGCAATCAAAACCGGTGCGAGCGCCGGATCGTTTTTGTCACAAATTAAATATCCATCCGCCGGAATCTTTGCCGCCAATTCCGCAAAGGCGCTCTGGATGTCCACCAAATCTTTGTAGTAATCCAGATGATCGTTGTCAATATTCGTAATAATCAACGCCTGCGGATTGAGATTTAAAAATGAGCGCTTGTATTCGCAGGCCTCGGCGATAAAATATTTGCCGTTGCCGGCAATGAAATTGGACTGCTGATCCACCAGTAAACTGCCCACCACCACGGTCGGATCCAATCCGGCGTCAATAAAAATTTTGGCCAACTTGGCCGTCGTGGTCGTGTTGCCGTGCGTGCCGGAAACAGCGATCGTATATTTCTGCGCCGAAACTAAGCCAAGAGCTTCAATCGCCGAAATGCCGATTCCGCCGATACCGATAAAATGAACTTTTTTGATTTGAGTTAGGTCAATCATTATTTTGAAAAACTAATCGCCGTAACAAATCGATCCTTTGTCTTATTCCGTCGAAAACTGGGAAACATCAGTTCTGTCGCATTATTACGTTGATCCAAAACGGAGTCGTCTGGCAATAGCGAGGCAACAGCAGCTCTGAAATCAAATATCATTTTGTCAGTTTTATCTTCAAGATACAACCCCAAAAACTTTCTCCTGATTTGATCATAACAAAAGTCTTTTTGGATATCGAATGAATGCAAGAACGGACCAACATAAACCGAAGGTGTTACTTCGAAATTTTTTAGCGCCTCCTCGATAATACTTCCACACAAACCCCGCCAGCCAACATGAACAATGGCAATTTTTTCGCCGTCACTCATACAAACAGGAGCACAGTCAGCGGTCCGAATTCCCAAAGTTAGTTCTTTATTTTCTGTCACTAGACCATCGCAATCTTGCAAGTCCTCTTCCCCGGTTTCAACCGTGACGATTTTTGATCCGTGACAAAGTTTCGGAATTATTATTCCTTCCGAAACATTTTCATCCGGTAAAAATATCTCAACTCGCATTAACGGCAGATCAATTTTTAACTCAGACATGTTTTGCATTGTAAAACAAATCTTCCCAAATGACCATCTTGAACCTCCCCATGGTCTGTTCTATGCTAGCTACGGAAACTATCGCACCTTGACAATTCGCAAGGTGAAAACAATTTACCAGGAGGTAGTAAGATGTCTGGTTCCTCGTCACCGTCAGTCACCCTATCGGGTGCATCCTTTCCGGGCGATGTCGTGGGAGTCGGTCTTATCGCCTTCTTTCTCGACATACCGGAATACACGGATTTCACGCATAAGACCCGAAAATTCGGAGACGGAACAATCTGGCAATCCGCCGAGATGTTTGACCAACTCCGAATCGATGTGCACGGCAAGCCGGTCTCGCTCGCTTATCTGGCCGCTTCCGGCCCGAAAAAAGTCGCCACCGAACTCTGTTTCGAATTCAGTGATCTCTGTTTGCTAGCGGCCGTGATGCAAAAAGCCGGTTTGCGCTTTGATCACTCCGGCGTGGGCGCCCTGAAGGGTGACCACGAACAAGCCGTCCGAGAACGCTTCCGCCTGTTCCGCCTCATCATTGAAGAAACCCGCCCCGATCCGCCCGAGGAAAAAGTTTGGGCCAAGGCGGTTTTCGTCAGGATGCGACAAGAAATGCGGAGCGGTCTCATCCAGCGAACAATCGCTGAAACCAGGCACTTCGGACTAATTGCTGATGTCCCTTGGGTCGAAAACCTAGCTCGGATCCTTAAAAAAGATCCGAGCCGGGAAATTCGTCAGGAAGCGGAAAAACAAGTCCACGGATATCTCCAATCCCGGGACGCTCGCGAAAGCGGGTACGCCCGGCGAGTCTTGGAACTCCTTGGTCTCTGGAAAGTTTTGGATGAAACTTCCCCGGAGATTACCCATGAAGATCTTGTTCGGTCGGGCAAGAGCCACTCCCGGCCAGTCCCCGAACCACCCGCTCGTCCGTCCCCGCCCCTGCCCGTCGAAGTCCTGAACCCGAAAAATTCTCCGTCAACCAAAAGCGGAGCAAGTAAAACAGTAGGAGCAACCGAACTGTCTCCGATTGTTAAGCTAAACCACTCGGCCCAAGAGGTCGGCCCGGTGGCGGCAGACACAGTCGAAACCGATTCGCCGGAAACGAAAAAAACCCAACTAAAAGTCGCCGCCGTAGAAGTGGAACTGCCAATCGACCAAGTCGAACCCAGTCGCTTCCAACCCCGAGACGAAATCGATTGGGATCATGTCCAGGAGGTCGCCGACAGTATTGAAGAAGTCGGCCAGCTATCGGCAATTATCGTCCGACCCACCGGTCTGACCGGCGAGAACGACAAGAGGTACTTGATTGTCTGCGGCGAAAATCGCTATTGGGCAACCAAAGACCGTTTAAAACGACTGACTATCCGCGGAATCGTGGACCGGAGTCAACGAAGTGACGAGGAGGTTCGCGACCGAGCCACTGCCGACAATGCCTGCCGACAAAATTACGCCCCGATGGAATTGGCGCGCGAAGTCCGACGAATGTTAGGCAATCGAATCGCCCAAGGCCTGGGCCGAACCGAAGCGGCCAAAAAAGTCGGACGAATACTGGGAACATACTGGCAACGCGTTCTTGACCTGGACTCATTGAACAATCTCGTTTCCGAATTCCAGAAACTGCTCGGACGAAAGGTGTCGACCCGCGAGCGTCTGCCACTGACGGCCGCTTTCAAACTCGCCGATCTATCGATCGCCGGCCAGCGCCATGTCCTGGGTAAACTACAAGCTCTGCCCGGAGAACAGAAAATGTCGGTGATTCTCAAACTGGTCGGCGAAGCACGCGACTTGGGCCAGATTGACAACTGGCGACACGGCAGTAAAGTCATGAAGCTTGAAACGCGCAAACCGAGCTCGTTGTTTGATATGGTTGAACTCCGTTGCGGTGACCGGATGTTGAGGGATGCCGAGTTTCTGGATCGCCTGACCGCGAACGACATCATTCGTGCGGCCGAAGGCGGAAAATCCGAAGCTCTTCCTTCAACCTGGCTGGCCAATGTTGATAAAGTCATCTTGAAACTTCAAGTGTTTCGAGAAATCCTTCGTCAGGTAGCCACCGGAGATTTTCCGGACGCCAGTCCCCAAGATGGCAACGGGGTCAAACCGGTTCCCAAAATCAAAGTAACCATCTAAACCTTGCGAAGTCACAAAACTAAAAGGACCGCCCCCGTGGACGGTCCTTCTTTTTTTATTTTACCTCTTCTCCACCCCACTCAACCACCGAGAATCCCTTACGAGTAAAAGGCTTAATTTCTTGTGGTTTCACACTAATCGGGTTGTCTAAACCTTTCCACACCATAAACACCCGTTGGATAGAGTCTGGTTTGGGGGTAATTTCCAATCTAGCATTATCGGTATATTCATCGCCCGCAAAATGAATTAAGTTATAGGCATTCTTTTGCATTTTTGGATACCAAAACACGATGAACTCATTATATTCTTTCGGGGTCAATCCCATTTTGATCAGCGAATCATGCAAGAATTCTCTCGTA
>JAPLZN010000041.1 GCA_026395035.1 Candidatus Vogelbacteria bacterium
CCGACACAAGTAGGAAGGAGATCAGAGCATTCACGAAATCACCATACATAAATTGGCTCCCCCGAAGCGTAAACGACAACACAGAAAAGTCCGGCATTTTGGCAATCGCGGCAATCAGAGGCGTCAGCAAATCTTTGACCAGCGCGGTTACCACCGTGCCAAAAGCGGCACCAATGACAACACCTACGGCCAGATCAACGACATTTCCGCGCAGTAGAAACTGTTTGAATTCTTTCAGCATATTAATTACTTTGAATTACGAAATGCGATTTTTAAGAAAATAAATCAAAACACAAACAAACGTTTCATTGAATAAAAACGCTTATTTGTTCAAAAAGCATTCTATCTTCTACAAAATTAGCCTTAGGATACGAAGCCCAAAGCCTCTCTATTATAACATTATTCTGCATTTCGTAATTCAAAGTTAATTAATACTAGCGATTAATATCCCCGAGGATTTGTCGAAACTTCCACGGACCATAGAACTAACCCGCGAAGCTCTTGATTTTGATCGTCTTCTGGTTATATACCTCCCCCAGCGTTCGCTCGATTACTTCCGCGACGGTGGACACCCGCGATCGATCGGCAATTTTCGTGTCCATAACAAAATTGCCGCCGTTTTCTTCATTAAAACCGAGGGCGCGTAACCGACCTTCTTGGTCCGGTGTTAGTTTGTATTCCGCCGAAAGATAGGTATTACTGACCGCTTCAATTCGCCCAGATCCGCTCTTTTTATCATAAGACAGCTGAACATAATAATTGTCCGGACCGGTTGAGCTCAGGATCGCCGTATTGACCTTGCTCGCCGGATCGACGATCTTCTCTAACAAACGCGTCACTCCCGCCCGAGTAAGCGGTTCGGTGCTTGTTTGACCGCCACCGTTTTTCTGCAAAATTAATCCGATAACGATCACCGCAAACAAAACAATCGCGCTTATATACACAATGTTCTCCATTTCTTTTTTAAAAGTTATTAACGGCTATTCCAAACTCGACACTTGTTTATTCTCCATTAAGCACCGCCCGGGTGCCGGGGCCAACATAGCCAGCTGGTGCGAGACCGTTCTCTTTCTGCAAAGCCTTCACCGCCTTTTCCGTGGCCGGACCAAAATGACCATTGGGAGTTCCGGTGAAGAATTCCATTTCCTTAAGGAGCTGCTGCAGTTTCAAAACCTCGGTGCCATCTGCCCCAACAGCCAAATATAATTTGAAGGTGAATTTCTCCGCCGGGACAGTCTTGATCTTTGTTGGAGCAATCACCTTGGGTGTGACAACATTAACCGCCGAGGTATCACTCAAGAAAACCACTAAGTTCGTCGACTTTCCATTCAGATCACTTAAGCCAAACGAGATCGGACGCGGAAAATTTTCGCTTCCCGTGATCGTAGAGGTAGCCGTATACGGGCCGAGCCCGCTACCGGCGGCGGTTTGTTTCAAACCACTGATCGTAACCGTCGGATTGACCACCGGCTTATTGGCGGTAAAAGAGACAGAGAGAACACTGCCGGATTTGATAAAATTACCGGTCTGGTCGTTGGACGAGACGGAAAAAGAAGCCAACGACGGCAACTTATTACTGTCGACCGTTTGGATTGAATCACTGCTCACGACCGATACCGCGATCGAACCGCAACCACCGTTATGCTTACAGACGGTAACCACCGAGCCGCCAACCGCTGCCCCAAACACTGATAGCCGGTCCCCACTAATACCAACCGATACATTACCGGGTACTGAATTGTTAGAGATCGCGTAGGGTCCGGAACCAACGATTGCGATTGACTCCATTTGATTTACCCGCAGAGTAATGCTAGCCGGAGTAAAGGAGATATTGGACGAACCGACGGCGACCGAGACCGTCGCGCAAATATTGCTCGGGGCGGTCGCGCAAACCGTCAGATCGGTATTGCCGGCCGAAAGGCCGGTGATTGTTATGACATTGTTATTGATTGTCGTACTCGCGACCGCAGAATTCCGGTTCGTGGAGATGACTAAACTGGAACTACCGGTCGTCTGAATCGTCGTATTCTGGCCAACCGCCAAGCTGACACTGGTTTGGCTAAGGGCCAGACCCGAGCATGAATTGCCGGCCGGCGACCAGGGAATCGTGCCCGACGGCTGACCGGCAACGACGACAAAAGCCGTGTTTCCACACGCTAAGTCATAACCACTCTGACTAATAAAAGCGGAAAATGATCCGTTTTGATCGGTCGATCCCATTGTGTTCACCGAACTGGCTAATTTCCCATAATGAAGCGAAACCGCGGAGTTCGGTTCGCCATAGACCGTGACTCGCGGATACGCACTACCAGTCGCCGGAGTTAAGGTAAGAGTCGGAACGACCGCGGCCAAGACGGCGAGCGGTGAGATGATAAAGGCGACGGCCAAAAAGGCCGCACCGGCGAGCACCACCCGCCCACCAAAAACTTTTACATAGTTCATATATTTATCTAGATTAAACCGACTCCTTCATTATACTCCCCTTTCATCAATAAAGAATGCCAAGAAACAACAAAAAGCCCGATTTAGAGGCTTCTGGGTTTTTCATGTCCCCGCTTTTTATCTACCAAAAATATATTACTTTCGGCGACCTTTTTTTAGTCGCTTCGCCTCCAACATCAATCGCTTGATCTCTAGTCGCTTCTTGGTCTTGGGCGACCTAGTCGTCCGTCGCTTTCCTACCCCCGTTAATCTTTTTCCCATATCTTTTTATTAGTTGGCTAATTTATAATAAAGTTTAACAGAAAATATGAAAAGAAGCTATGGCCGATTGCCGAGCAGGAAAAACGGCCGCCCGGCAAGAAGCAGGGCGGCCGAACATGATGGCAATCAATAACTAGTCTGAATGGTTTTATTCCACATCTCCTCCGAATTTATGCGTCTTCAGAAGAAAGCCGTGAAAAATGTAGTACCAGGTCAGGTTAATGACCGCCCAAGGCAAAGATGTCCCCATGGCAGTACCCAGCTTACCACTAATCCCCAATGAACCCATTGAGCTTTGGATGGCGTCGCAGGACCAAGCCCACAGAAAGACAGTATTCAAAACGATCACACTGAGCCGATATACCAGCCCGGCACAAAACAAGAGCTTCCAGCGAATCTTTCGCCACTTCATCATTATCTCCTCCACAGACCAAATTTGCCCAAAACATAGCATTATTGCGCCAAAAGTAAAAGCGTCGACAAAGGGTGCCTTTTTGCTAACCATAATAGCGGAGGGGAGGAATCAGAACATAGTCATCTTCAGTTTATTTTTAAAGATATTTTCGCGTGTCTATATTCACGCCAGATAAGCCAGATTAGGATAATGTCAAAAAGACTAAGAACAATCAAATAAATAGACTGCGTATAGGTGTAGCGATAGAGTTGGTAAATAAGAAAAAGGGCTGTCACCATGATGGAAACTGGGTAGGCCCATAGCTTATTTTTCCACAGTAACGCGACAAAAACGATTTTGATCAGCCCATGGCTCAAAAGGTAAAAAACGACGAATAACTTCCCGCTAACAGACAAGTGCTGAGCAAACTGGTAAAGATAGCGAGCAACAATATCACGCGGATCCTCGCTTATCTCTTCCTGAATCAAGAAAGTGACCAGACGAGCAATCGTACTGGTGCTGACGACCAGCAACAGCCACCCACTAAGCAACTCCAAAACAGCCTGGAAAGCTTTCAGGAAAAGACTTAATTCAAACACCTTATGGATATTTTCCTCTTTTAAAATAGTCATCGGCTGGTAGGTAAATTATACCTTAAATTCTTAGAGCCTGTTTAAAATCTAATGTCTTGGTAAAATCCTCAAATTCCGAGCGAAAATCATGAAGAATTAGGTTGAGGAGCGAGCTGGCTCGCTTCTCACCCGCCGCCCAGCGGTCGAGGTATTAGGCACAAAACACCGTGGCTGTTTTTCGGAATAGGAATGGCCACTCCGGCCATTCAAAACACAACGCGTGTCCTCATCCCC
>JAPLZN010000090.1 GCA_026395035.1 Candidatus Vogelbacteria bacterium
TGGTATTAAATTATAAATTAGCATTTTTATTATGGAAGGACAAAAAAGTCGCTTTTGGCCAATGTTGGTTTTGATTCTGTTGATTTTCGGGGCGGTGCTCGCTGGTATCTACTTGTATCCGCGTGAACGGCAGGCGGTGTCGGATGCCACTGGAGCCCAAGCCTCCTTGTTTGGCGAGGGAGATCTTAATAATAATAATGAAAATACTGTGAGTACCAGCACACAAATCGCGGTTATTTTGCACACGAATCAAGGTGATATTACGGTTGAACTTTATCCGGACAAGGCGCCGAAGACGGTGGCTAATTTCATCAAGTTGGCGAAGGAGGGATTTTACAACGGCACGCTCTTTCATCGGGTGATCAAGGGTTTTATGATCCAGGGCGGTGACCCGCTCTCGCGCGAGAAGGATTGGCGTCTGCATGGTACCGGCGGTCCGGGCTATAAATTCGACGACGAACAGAATGATCTCGGATTGGAGCGGGGGATTTTGGCCATGGCGAATTCGGGGCCGAACACCAATGGCTCGCAATTCTTCATCATGACTGCGCGTCAGCCGATGCAGCTGGCTGGGTATTATACTTCGTTCGGCAAGGTAATCGGCGATTTTACGGCGGTGGACAAGATCGAAGCCACGCCGGTCAATGAAAATGATCATCCGCTTTCGGATATGATCATCAACTCAATCGAGATAAAATAGTGACGAATGACGAATGAAATTCACACAAAGCGCCTTTGGCGCTTTGTGTCATTTCTTCCCAGGAAACCCCGCATCTGTATTCCCGCTGGTGATGCGGGGATGAATGGGTAAACCCGCGCGTTAAGCGAGACCCGGAGGAAACCCCGGAAAAGCGGAGCGCATTCCGGGGAGGAGGTCATTCCTGCGGAGGCAGGAATCTTATTTTTTGTATTCGTCATTGCGAGGAGTACTCGACGAAGCAATCTCGTATTGGTATTAGCCTCGAGCAATTCTTCCTCGGACACGCATAATTTCTTGCTAGAAATTTGCTCCCACGGATCATCTTCTACTGAAGATGTCCGCGGGCCCACCTCCGGCACCTTTTTGCCGTCCGGTCTTGCGCGGCTGCGCCAGCTCGCCGCTCACTCTCAGCGCCTTCGCGCTTCCGAGAGTTCCTCGAAAGAACAGCTCTTCGGCTCTCCCCATTGTGTTCAGGGAAATAAACTCGTCGGTCGCTCTGCGCCTATCTACGGTCATTTGCCGGTCTGACAAATGGCAAAAAATGCTTATTTTAAGGGGTATGTTGGTCAAATACTTGTAATTTGGCTAGGATTGTGTTATAAACCTAGGCAGGTATAAACCCTTGATTTTAAACGGGTGGGAAGGAGGAAATTATGAATATCGCAAATTTGCGATTAATCGTGAGAGCCCTTGAGAAAGAAGGGGTAATCAAGAATCCTAATCGGGCATTTGTAGCGCAAGATTCAGATCTATACTATGCCAATAGTGAGATCGAGGTGTATGTTGAAAATTTGGCCAAAGAACTTTCCGTCCGCTCCGCGTTTGACCCCATTCCCTTTAATGATCAAGATGGTTGGTCTAAAGGGGAAAGGGCGGGTAAGAAGCGGTCGGTTGAACGTCTGAAGGGGCAGATAGCTGCGGGCTTAAGCCTGATAGAAGAGTGATGATTTTGTTTCTGACCCCGAGCGAACGAAAAGGCCCCGAGCCTGTCGTTTGCTCGGGGTCTTTTTTATTAAGTACTCTAAATAATTCCGACTATTGTCCAGGTGGACATTTAGTCGGAAAAAAATTATTTTAAGTAACCACGCTGGAAACTGGCCCAGTCCATTTCATTTTTTCCTTCGGGGACGACGGAATCGATGATGAGCTCGCCGTTATCCAGGTGGGCTTTTTTAATGACGACACGGAGATCGCGCTCGTCTTTTTTAATGAAAAAATAAGCACCGGGCCAGGGGGTGAAGGCGCGGATTTTGCGGTAGTTTAATTCGGGGTTGGCGGTTAAGTCGATCAAGCCGTCGGTTTTTTCGATCTTTTTGGTGTAAGTGGCTAGTGAGTGGTCTTGTTCGGCCGGGATAAGTTCGCCGGATAAATATTTAGGCAGAATGTCTGCTAGTAAATTCGCTCCGGCTTCCGCTGTTTTATCGCGTAGCTCATTGTAAAACGGTTTGTCCTCGAACGAAATTTCGGTTTGGCTCAAGATGGGACCGTGATCCATTTCCGCGTCGAGTTTAATTATGGAAACGCCGGTTTTGTCATCGCCAGATAGAATGGCTGATTCCAGCGGAGTAGCTCCGCGATATTTTGGCAAGAGCGACGGGTGAATGTTCAACGTGCCGTGGGCGGGTAGGTCGAGAATTGCTTGGGAGATTATTTTGCCGTAGGAAGCGACCATGAAAAGTTGTAAGTTGTAAGTTCTAAGTTGTAAGTCAAATGCAGGATCTTTTAGAGAAGAAGGTTGGAGGAAATCAATATGGTTTTCAAGGGCCCAGAGTTTGGCGGGCGGGGGAGTGAGAACGAGTTTTCGGCCTTTCGGTTGGTCGGGAACAGTGACAATTAAGGTGGGTAAAAAACCGCGCGATTTGAGCGTGTCTAAAACTTTGACCGAAAATTCATCGGTACCAAAGAAGAGCCACTTGATTTTGGTATTGTTTTGATTTGATTCCATTATTTATTTGCGAAGCTGTTAATGATGAATTATGAATGACAAATGATAAATGTTTAATCCCGTTCATCACTCATCACTCATC
>JAPLZN010000126.1 GCA_026395035.1 Candidatus Vogelbacteria bacterium
GCGCCTGTAAAACATACGACAGCTGAATGGCGCCGGGATCAATCCCAATCCCCTTCATAATACCGATATATTTGCGTTTGGTGACGGCGTTGATATAGATCACAATGAAGACAGTGATCGTCGCCACCACGAGCGCGATTGAAGATAGCGCATTACCCAAAACAACCATCGTGCTTTCAATATCACGCAAAAACGACGGTATCGATTCGTCGCTCGTCTGGATTCGCGCTTCACTCGGCCCAGCGATCGTTTTTGCTCTGGCCACCAGAGTCGGAGCATAAGCCGGGTCGGTCCGGACGGCAATCTCCTGATATTCATCTTTATTAGTCGGCAAAAGACGCTTAAGCTCGTCAGCCGTAATGAACGCCCGCGTCGAAACCTGATCAACCTTGCTCTTTAAAATACCGCGAACAAAATAATCTTTGGTGATCTTTTCCCCGTCATTTCCCGCCAGCATAACTCGAACCCGGCTACCAACATCGACATCACGCAAGAAATCCAAGCCGGGGATATTGGCGTCGGCAAAAGACGAATATTTGCGGATCATGTTTGCTCCAATCAAAATACCGTCCGTTTCGTCGGGGTTTAAATTGCTCCCCTTAATAATAAAGCGCGAGAAACCAGTCGTTCGTTCCTCTTTATTTACATCAACTCCAGTCACATAAATAGCGATTTGATTCGGCCGCTCATTCTTGCCCGGATTCTGATTCAAAGTGCCCAAAATAGTTCCCCCGACAGCGTAACGAGCGGAAACGACCCTTACCTTCGGATCGGCCGTCAGAAAAGCGACTAAATCTTGAGAATGCTCGATATAATCGCGACCGGTCGCGGTAGTAATGATCATCTCACCGGAGTAACCTTCCCGGTAAGCACTGACCGAACCGGAGATCAAACCGATCAATAGCCCGGAAACGACGACTAGATTGAGAAAAGTAAGCACCATGATAAAAATAATCAGGGCAGTTGTCCCACGCGAGCTACGCCGAACCTGCTCCACGGCCAAAAACCACCCGACCCGGGCAGTGTTCCAGAAACCCTTATTAAATGAGGGGATCTCGGGCATAAGTCAATTTCCGCTAGTCTAGCAAATCCCCGCTTTTTTCTCCATTTTGTGAACTAGCTGAATCTGGCTTTTATTTTTCACTTTTAACTGTTTTTAAGTGCGTGGATCCGCCGGATCCCATTCCTGTAGGGCACCGGCGCGTTTTTCCATCTGATCAGCCGGACGGATATGCCGGCGATTCTCCGGCGGTAACAGAAGTTGGTGTGGGGCATCGTCAATCGCCGCACCAATATCATCCAGGTCATCTTCGGCCACCAACCAGCTGGTGCCGAACTGGCGCAAATCAAACGGCCGGCAAGAGCACTCCCGCAAGGTTTTTTTGCCGGAGTCAATAAAATACTCGTGAAAATACGACAAAGCCAGTTCGCGCATATTGCGATAGACCGGATCGCGAAAACGCAAAGTGGCGTAATTGGTTTTGCTGATCGCCCCCCAATAACCATTGCGTCGATAAACGGCGATGACGTGATCGTAATCGTCAGTGGTGGCGCGCAAATCAAGCACCAGAGGTGGTTCGCCCGCAATCCACAGTGCCGCCGCCGCAAACAGCGCTCCCTCAAAGCAATGCATCTTTTGCTCGCGCAACACGCGCCGGGGCGACATCTGCGTCTCACCGTTTTTCTCCATATTGCGCGGAAAGGAATCAATGAAATCCTGAATCTTGATTGGCGACTTAAGAGCGCGAAAAACCGCTAATTCTTCCTTGGTCAAATCAAATGTGGCGCGATATAGCATTCCTTTCATTTTAGCACACCTTAAATTACAAACTGATCTCTTAGTGTCATCCCGGCGGAGGCCGGGATCCAGTTTAATAATGGATTCTGGAAACGAAACCTGGATCCCGGCCTCCGCCGGGATGACACAAAAATCAAATACTGGACATTTATAGCGATATGTGCTATACTTAACCTATGATTAAAACTGCCAAACTACCGGCCAAATTCACGCCGGGTAATTACGATTTGCAAATTAAACGCTCGGCCGCCGGCCTGGGCCTTTTTGCTGGTGAGGAACTGCCCAAGGGGGTCTGTTTGATTGAATATGTCGGCCGGACGATTTCCAAAGCCGAGGAATTTACCAGTCGCAGTAAGTACTTGTTTGAAATCAATAAAAACAAGACGATTGACGGCCAAGCGCGCGCCAACAAGGCCCGCTATATCAACCACTCCTGCCGGCCGAATGCGGAAATAGAAATCCGTCAGGGACGGATCTTTGTCCTCTCCCGGCGAAAAATTAAGATCGGCGAAGAAATTTGCTACGATTACGGTGAGGAATATTGGGACGAACATATCAAACCGCACGGTTGTCGCTGTCAGAAATGCGCCAGCGCACGGTAACTCAGAGCCTGTTCATAATCTAACCACTCATAATAATTACAAAAAACAATGTTTGCCTACTAAAATACCCAAATTCCGGCTACAAATCATTCATCACTCGTCAGAATAGCTCGCTATACCTTCTCGTTCTTCATGATTTTCGCTCGGAATTTGAACATTTTATTAAGGCATTAGATTCTGAACAAGCTCTTAAAAAACTCCCGACTGGGAGTTTTTTAGTGACCCGAAAATTTATTTCAGCGCCAGAAATATTCCACATCGCCCGGAAAAAACTTTTCCGCCAGAACATAGATTGTATAGGTAATAAAGAACGCCGCCAGGACATCAATGGAATAATGAATATGGGCCAAGAGGACGACAATTCCGAAAAAGATGGCGGTAAAGACAAAGAACCAGCGCAAGAAATGATTATGCTTACCAAAGACAAACGCCAGCAAAAACGGCAAGCCGGTATGCCCGGAAAAAACAAATCACCGCCGGTGGTAAATAGTTTGACGATATCCAGCGAGTAATCAATATTGATATGATCCGGAAACGGCCCGATATGGGTCAGGGTAATGAAGACCGACCGAATCAGGAGAAAAAGAGCGACGCTTTTTAAGGTAAAAGGAATCCTCTGCGGTTTAAGCAAGCAAAGCAAAACGACAAATAACCACATCAGGACCGGCCCATAAATCACCAGA
>JAPLZN010000110.1 GCA_026395035.1 Candidatus Vogelbacteria bacterium
GTAGGTTTCAAAGAGGTCGGCGGCCATCCCGGCACAGTCGCCCACATTGTCACCTACATTGTAGGCGATCACGGCCGGATTGCGGGGGTCATCTTCCGGAATACCGGCTTCTACTTTGCCGACGAGGTCGGCGCCGACATCAGCGGCCTTGGTAAAGATCCCGCCACCCAAACGAGCGAAAACGGAGATTAGCGAACCGCCGAAGCCAAGACCGATGAGAGCCTTGATATTTTCCGCTCCAGCGAAGGCGTAAAAGCCGGCCACACCCAAGAGGGCTAAACCGACGACCATCAGTCCGGTGACCGCTCCGCCTTGGAAGGCGAATTTGAGAGCCTTGTTTAGACCACCCTTGGCCGCTTCGGCGGTGCGCACATTAGCGCGGACGGAGACATTCATCCCGATAAAACCGGCGAGAGCCGAGAGAACGGCGCCCACGATGAAGCCGAGCGCGCTTGGCGATCTCCTGCATCTTCTCGGAGCCGGCGCTCTGTTTATTGATCTGGAAGGCCAGCCAGAGGCCGTAACCGATCGACAAGAGGGCTGCGACGAAGGCGAAAATCAAATAGGGATTCATATAAGTTATCGTTAGTTTATAAATAATGGCTAAATATAGGGTAAACTATAACAATTTTGAGGTGATTGTCCATCTGGATAGCTTTCAGCTGTCAGCTTACAGCTTTTAGGGGAATACGAAAGCAATTGTATTTGTCATTGCGAGGAGCGAGTACTCGAGCGACGCGGCAATCTAGATTGCTTCGTCGTGTACTCCTCGTAATGGCACAAAATACAAAAATTTGGCAAAAGAAATCCCGCCGAGGCGCAGTGAGCGCGTCGGCGGGAATTGGTTACCCGGTCACCTGGTGTGCAGATCCGTCCCCAAGCCTTTTGATTTCAGCTCGGAATTGATCCGCTTTAAGCACCCGTAGATTCCGTCTCGGTACTCGAGAATGTCATCAAACTCGTTGTACCCTCTTCGCAACCAGCGCAAATAGCTGATCGCTTGGCGAACTTCGTGGGCGAATTCGCCGGAGCAGGAGAGTGATGATTCCAACCGACCGATCAGATGGACGATCTTGTAACTCTTCTGCTGATAGATCTCCACCGCCCAGCCGAATTTCTTATTGAATTCCGGCAGGTTGAGCGGCCCGGCCGGTGGGTCGAGTTGCTTCGCGATCGAATCGAGGAGCTTGGCCAGTAAGACCAGGCACAGCACCATGATTCCCACGAGCACGAGCAAGAGGATCACCATTCCGTTTTCCATGTTCCATGCCTCCTTAGTGTTCAATTTTTCCTTCTTCTTATATGATAGCACAAATAGTATGAAAAGTCAAATAAACGGGCGAAAATGGCTAGGGATAAGGGGATTTTGCGGATATTATTGTGGCCGGTAATTCTGGTTGTCAATTGACAACCATTGACAAGATGGTTGTCAAAGAACAGGATGGTAAATATGGAGAAAAAATATCTTTCCACTCAAGAAGTGGCCGAGAAAATGGGTATCAGCCGGCAGGCGGTGCTAAAAAAGATCAAAGCGGGGGAAATTCGAGCCGGGAAGATCGGGCGTGGTTTTGCTGTGGCCGCGGAGGATATTCCCAATGTGATGTCCGATGTGATTTCTGTCGCCGACAAAAAGGAGATCGATCGGGCGGTCGAGAAGACTGTTAAGGAATACGGCGAAGCGCTTAAAATGCTCGGGAAAGAATAACCAGAGATTGCTTCGAGTACCCGCAATGACAAGCAATATTAATTAGATGAAGAAAATTTCTCTTGCAGAAGTGGAATATGTCGGCTGTGAATTGGCCAAAAAGCATATGGCTTGGAATGAGCCGATCCCAGATTTTTCTACTCGTTTTCCCGGGAAATTGGAAAGTTGCCTGGCGGCGCCATTTCAAACCTATGGTAAAAAGCCATTGTACTCGGGTCTGATATCGAAAGCGGCAGTGCTGTTCTATTTTCTCGTCAAAAATCATCCGTTTCAAAACGGCAACAAGCGGATCGCTGTCACGACTCTGTTATATTTTCTGTATAAAAACAATAAATGGCTAGCGGTGGATAACATTGAGCTCTATAATTTTGCCAAATGGGTGGCAGCGAGTAGCCCAGCACTCAAAGGAGCGGTGCTAAATGCGGTCGAAGACTTTTTGAATTTGTACTTGATCAAAAAGAAATAATCCTAGATTTTCGCCTGCGCGGGAATGACATAAAATACAAAAAAATAGGCAAAAGAAAAACCGGATATCGTCATCAGTAATGACGATATCCGGCGGTGGCCGTAACTTCTCATCATCGGGGGGCTTTGGCCGCGATTCGGTCCAGCTTGCGGCATAGCCAGGAAGCAATGTCCCGCGGTTTCCTCTTCGCGGACCCCATGAAGGCGGTCACGATAGTGGTGGTGTTGGCCGATAGCTTCTGATTGTTGGTGCTGAACAACTGGAAGCCCTTGGCGGTGAGGAC
>JAPLZN010000143.1 GCA_026395035.1 Candidatus Vogelbacteria bacterium
GACCCAATGTGGTGTCTGAACGCAACATCGACATTATCGTTCAGGGACCGGTAACCGTTAAGGCGGGAGAGGAACTCAATCTTCAGATTGGCATTACTAATAAAAATACAACCGCACTCGATCAGGTTGAGCTAACTTCGATTTGGCCGGCTGGGACCAAAGACTCGAATTCGGGAATCCAGGACTTGGTGTTCCAAACGCAAAAAATTGGTCAAATCGCTTCCGGCGAAACGGTCAATGTGGCTGGAAAGGGAGTAATTTTTGGTAAAGAAAACGATGAATTGGAGATTAAGCTGACTCTGCGCTACCATTTGGCCGGCTCGAACAATCTTTTCGTCAAGGAATTGTCTTACCGCCTGAAGGTAACCGCCTCACCGATTGACTTGTCGGTAGTCATTCCGCCTGAAGTAAATTCGAATCAGGAATTTATGATCGAAATAAAAGCGGTAGCCAATTCCGACAAGCCCGTTTCCAATGTAATGATGGAGGTTGTTTTTCCTTCCGGCTTTCAACTTAAGTCAGCGGATATCCCGCCAGGTGATGGCGGGAACAAGTGGCTGCTTGGCGATCTGGCTCCCAATGCGCAGCGCACGATAAAACTTAAGGGGGTAATCGAGGGTCAAAGCGAGCAATTGCGGGCTTTCGAATTTCGTTTGGGGGCCGCAGCCGATAAACAGTCTCAAGTAATCAGTTTTTTGTATAACGATCTATTTAAAAGCTTGACCATCAAACGGCCGTTCCTCGGTTTGGAATTTATTGAACAAGCAAACGCTGGGGCGGATAATCTAACGCAGCGGTCCGGACAAACCTATAAATACGGGATTGGTTGGTCTAATAATCTTTCCGGAGCAGTAGAAGATGTGTTAGTTAAGGGAGTAATTTCCGGCAACGCCGTTAATAAGTCGACAATCGATGCACCGGAAGGGTACTATTCGTCAGGCGATAATCGTTTGACTTGGGATAAGAATACCTACAAAACATTCAAGTCCATCGAACCTGGTCAGTCCGGTTCACTTGGTCTCGTCATGTCACCGGCTCCGCTGGTGTCGGCTGGCCAAACAATCAAGAATCCGGTGATAAATTTGGTGCTTAATATCTCCGGGACTAGAGTATCGGAAGGGTTTGCGCGCGAACGGGTAGAAACGGACATCACTCGAACGATCAAAGTCGATTCGCTGGTGTCGCTCTCCGCCCTGTCGGAGTACCACACCGGACCGTTTAGTAATTCCGGGCCGATTCCTCCAAAAGTGGAGAAAGCGACTACCTATACGATTGAGTGGAAGATGACTAATTCTTCGAACGACCTGAAGGATATTGCGGTCGAGGGAACGATTCCCCTTGGTGTATCTTGGGTTGGCTTAACCAGTCCGGGAACGGAGAATGTTTCCTTCGACGAAAAAACTCGTCGGATCAGGTGGGATGTCGGGGAAGTCAAGGCGGGGACGGGCATTGAATCGCCGGTCCGAAACGCGTTTTTCCAACTCAAACTGGTCCCGTCGGCCAATCAGGTCGGAAAATCTCCAGTATTGGTTGAAAATACGAGTTTGCAGGGCCTCGATACCTGGAGCGGATCATCAGTCGAGATTAGAGCGGATGTCATAACAACCGCTGTCAAGGGTGATAGCAGTTTCCGGCCGGGGGATGATCTGGTTGAAAGATAGGGTTGGACAAGACCGGTATTTATCAGTTATGATGGAAAGAATATGGCTGATTCCCCCGAAAAAAATCTGATGGACAAGATTATCTCGCTCGCCAAGAGGCGCGGTTTTATTTACCAGGGATCGGAAATTTATGGGGGATTGGCTGGTGTTTATGATTTTGGCCCTCACGGCGTTGAGCTTCTAAACAATCTCAAGCGCGAATGGTGGGATGAATGTGTTTCGACACGAGAGAATTGGTACGGTCTCGATTCCGGCATGTTCAAGAATCCGCGTGTTTGGGAGGCGAGTGGCCACACCAAAGGGTTCTCTGATCCGCTGGCTGAATGCCGAAAGTGCAATACGCGCATTCGCGTCGACAAAGCTCTTGAAGCTATTGGCTTAATGGCCGACGAGAAGATGGGGGAAGAGGAAATAAACACACTCTTCGATGCCCATCGCAAGGAAATTGTCTGCGAGAAATGTGGTGCGCACGACTTTTCTCCAGTAAAGAAGTTTAACCTATTGGTCAAATCAAACTTAGGCGATTTCACTTCGGATGGCGATGAGCCGGTTTATCTTCCGGGAGAAGCCTGCCAGGGTATTTACCTTAACTTTAAGAATGTAGTTGATTCAATGCACCCAAAGATTCCTTTTGGTATTGCTCAGATTGGCAAGGCTTTTCGTAATGAGATTTCACCACGCAATTTCATCTTTCGTTGTCGAGAGTTTGAGCAGGCCGACACACAGCTTTTCATAAAACCGAATGAGAATAAGGAGGCGTATGAAGTCTTGAAACAGGAGCGCATGAATTGGTATCTTTCACTCGGTATCCGCAAAGAGAATCTTCGTTTTAAGCAACATGAAAATCTTGCCTTTTACGCAAAGGATGCGTGGGATATCGAATATTGCTATCCGTGGGGTTTTGACGAACTCGAGGGTATTCATGACCGGAGTGACTATGACCTTACCCAACATCAGAAATTTTCGGGCAATGATCTGCGGTTTAATGATTCGGAGACAGGGGAGAAGTATATACCGTGGATTCTTGAAACCTCGATGGGTATGGGCCGTCTTTTCCTCGCTGTTCTAACCGATGCTTATAAGGAAGATGAGATGAATGGTGAAATTAGAACCTACTTAAAATTTAATTATAAAATAGCGCCAGTTAAAGTAGCTGTTTTCCCTTTGTTAAAGAATAAACCGGAGTTGGTCGCCAAGGCGCGCGAAGTGTATCTCCAAATCAAAAAAGTAATTCCGCAGGCACTTTGGGACGACAATGGAAATATTGGCAAGCGTTATCGCCGACAGGATGAAATCGGTACGCCGTATTGTGTCACCATTGATTTTGATACTTTGGATAATCAGACCGTTACCGTTCGCGATCGCGATACGGGAACTCAGCAGCGGATTCCGATTGGAGACCTCGAAGACTATCTCAAAACTAATTAAAAATTATAAATTAGAAATGGGGGAGCGAAATGCTTGGGTTTAATTTTAAATTTCTAATTTATAATTTCTAATTAACTTATGTATCACCGCACCACTTTAAAAAACGGTTTGCGCATTATTACTGTACCAAAGAAAGACAGTCTGTCGGTTAATTTATTAGTTTTGGTTAGTGTCGGCACCGACCATGAAACAAAGGCCGTTAATGGCATCTCGCATTTTTTGGAACATATGAGTTTCAAGGGGACAGCCAAGCGTCCGCGGGCGATTGACCTGTCGTCGGAGTTGGATTCGCTGGGGGCCGAATACAATGCTTTTACCGGACGGGAATATACCGGTTACTATGTCAGCTGTTTGCCGGACAAATTGGATCAAGCGCTGGATATTTTGGCTGATATGTATTTGAATCCGTTTTTTGATGAACATGAGGCGGATAAGGAGCGGGGAGTGATTGGAGAAGAAATTAACCGTTCATTTGATAATCCAAGCCGTCGCGTGCAGGATATTTTTTCCGAATTAATTTACGGTGATACTTCGTATGGCTGGAGCACCTTGGGGACCAAAGCGACCTTGAAAGATATTAATCGGCCGGAATTTCTGGCTTTTCGGAAAAAGCACTATCACGCGAAAAATACGGTGGTGGCGATTGCCGGTGACTTGGAGCATTTGGAAATTACCGCCAAAGTAGAACGCTATTTTTCCGCTCTGGCCGCCGGCCGGCGGGAACCCAAAGAAAAGATCATCGAACGACAGACCAAACCGGCGCTACGGTTGGAATTTCACCCTGGCCAGCAAACGAATATCGTGCTGGGCTTTCGTTCGGTCGGTTCGAGCCATAAAGATTATTACCCGGCGCTTATTTTAGCCGGTATTTTGGGTGGTACGATGAGTTCGCGCTTATTTCAAAAAGTACGGGAGGAAATGGGGGCGGCTTATTCCATTGGTGCCTATCAAGCCAGTTTTGCTAAACATGGTTATTTAGGGATATCAGCCGGGGTTGAGACTAAACGGCTGGAAGAAGTCTTGCGCGTTATTCTGGCAGAAACCGCCAAACTGAAAGTTGACTTGGTCGACGAGAAAGAATTGGCGCGCACTAAAGATGTTTTTATTGGCTCGACTTACCTTAA
>JAPLZN010000006.1 GCA_026395035.1 Candidatus Vogelbacteria bacterium
CCGTTCAATTGCTTACACACCAGTTCCGAATCCATTCGCACAATCACTTCAATGTCTTTCAGTTTGCCCGTGCCATAAACCTTTTTCAGAGTTTCCAATCCCAAAATTACGGCTTGATATTCCGCCTCGTTATTCGTCGCCGTCCCCAAAAACTTGGACGCTTTTTTCAGCACCACTCCCCTTTCATCAGATACAGCCGCCCCACACCCTGCCGGCCCCGGATTGCCCCGCGACCCCCCGTCGGTATTTAAATAAATTTTGGTCATATTAACCTGATTTTAGCATTTTTTGACAACCTTCCAAATACGGCTATACTTGACGCAGATTCCACTGAGGAGGTACCGTATGGCCAACCATCTACTGTATATGGCCCAGAATTTCGGCGGATGGACACATGCCCGCGAACGAGCTCGGATCAAAGAAGCCAAGAGATACGGGTTCCGCTATAGCGCTCCGCCACGACCACCACCGACCATGGAAGGATGGCTCGCTGCCGCCCTGGCCGATGTCAAACGAACCGCGAAGATGCTCCATCGGCTCAAAGCACGCAAAACAAGGGGCGACCAGAAAACAACCCTACTCTCCCAATAGCTTCTCGCTCTTTTCTCTTTCCTTTCGAGACCACAAAACAATCCGCTGGCCCACCCTGGCGGATTATTTTTTTACCAGCTGCGGGCAGCTGGTACATAGACAGTCGCGGAGCGCCCTTTCAGCTACCACCCCCTTATCAAAGAAAGTAAGAGTGAAAACAATATATCTTCGCCAGGCCTCGCGCAGCCAATTAGAAAATAACAAAGAGTGAACCGGCGGACGGCACTGTTTGAGCGTAGCGAGTTTGCCGGAGAGCCGAGTGAACGATTTGATTATTTTCTTGATTGGCGAGCGGAGGAATTCGCCAGCAGGCGAATATCCGTGCCTGGCGAAGATATGTTGTCGAGCTTACTGTGGATTTCTAATATCCACAATCCGCAACCGCAACTCTGGAAAATTTTTGAAATTTGATTTCTCCATATTCACCAACGCATCTACCCTTTGCCCGGCTTCTAAATTCACACCCTGCCAAATATGACCGTTTAGGGCATCAAATTTTTCCGCCGCGGTCGCCGTAAAAAAACCGATGGCGCCGATTTTTTTATCCTGCGAATTACGAAACGACACCTCCAGATGAATTCCCCCGTTGCCAAACGCTTTAACCGCATCAATCAGCACATTTTTCAATAAAAAGACCGGTTTCTGATTTCCCATCCCATACGGCCCCATTTCTTCAATAAAATAGTAATTTTGCCACGAAATATCATTCAGCGAAATTTCCCGATCCACCAAAACATCTTCCACAAATGCCTCTTTTTCCATTTTGGCATACGCCGTCGCTATCCGTTCCGCCAGTTCTTTTTCCTTTCCAGCCGGAAAAGCAAAACCGGCCGCCATAAAATGCCCGCCAAATTCGGTGAAAAAGTCTTTTCCACCGGCCGTTTCCATCAGTTTTACCAAATTTACTTCTCCATTGGAGCGCGACGAACCCTTGCACACCTCACTCTCGCCATTTTTCCCCCAAACAAGGACCGGTTTGCCGTATTTGTCTTTCACCTTGTTGGCGACGAGAGACAGACCGCCGGCCGGCCAAGCTTGATCTCCAATTACAATAATCTCCGGAATCACCGGCAATTCGGCCAGTCGTTCGTCAATCGCTTTCATCGTCCGATCCACCACCTCCTTCCGTTCGTTATTTTTGGCTTCCAGGTGTTTGGCAATCTCGCGCGCCTGTCCGTCATCGTCTGTCGTCAACAAAAAATACGACTGCACGGCGTGCGACATCCGACTGGCCACATTGAGGCGTGGCGCAATC